>JARFQX010000419.1 GCA_029287555.1 Rubripirellula sp.
CTTTCGGAGGAACTTGAAGCGTTGGACAACGTCATGCCGTTTCTCGATTTCTGGGTGGGATACGCGCACGTCGAAAGGCAGCCGTGCGGATTTCTCCAAGGGAAGCATACGCCACAAACGAATGGGACGCGTTCATCGCAGCGGCCATTTGTCAAGATTTGGGGCCACCCGTGGCGGCGCGGCAGCTCACCGTAGGAAGAATGGGGATGACGGGCACAGACTGCCAAGGGGTGGTTTCTTCATTGCGTTCGCTACAACCGGAAACCCTTATCGCGTTTCGGTCGTGCCGGGGGACGAGGACGCCTCGCGAGCCACGCGGGCATGGTGTTCCTGCAGTTGCTCCATCCAGGCCGTTTCCTCCATGGAATCGGGATCGAGGTTGATCGCCGTTTCGAGCGCCGCACGAGCCGACGCGATTTGGCCCTGCTCAAGCGCCAGTTCGGCCATCTCGAGATGGGGGGTCAGGTCGCCCACATCTTTGGTCGAAGCCCGTGCGAAGCAGCGTCTGGCCTCCTCATGCCGACCGAGCTCGCGCATGGCAATGCCCTGCAGGATGTCGACCTCAGGTGGTGCGCCGTCGATTCCTACGTCATCCTGGAGACAATCGAGTGTCGCCAGCAGTCGGTCGAAACGCCCTTGCGCGAGATAGATGTTGGCTGCTTGCAGTTGGACTTCCGCGTAATCGGGCTGCAACGCAAGCGCGCGGTGATAGGCTGCCAACGCTTCTTCCGATGCACCGGCCGCTTTGAGGCAATCGCCTCGAAGGGCCCAGGCGTCGGCCGAGTCCCGCGTCGACTCCAGTGCCCACAGGCTGTGAGAGTCCGCGTCTTCCAAGCGGCCCAGTTCGAGATACATCCGGCCCAGCCGTTGGACGAACTTTGGGTCACCCGCGCTGAGGCGAACGGCCTGTTCCATGTGGGCAACCGCAAGCTCCGTGTCGCCTCGTTTCCAGTACGACTCGGCGAGCCCCCAATGGGCTCGGTCGTCCGCTTTGGAAACATCCAAGGCATCACTGAACAGCTTCTCGGCGATTTCCCACTGCCCGTCATGCATCGCTTGAAAGCCTTGGCCGGAGAGCCGGCGGGCGGCGATCGATTGCCGGCTATCCCCAAAGCGTCCGATGGCTCGGCAACCCGGCAATCCGCCGAGGGCGGCTAGCAGGCACGACGAGGCGAGCAGGTAATCGGAACGCTTCATGATTCTTCCGTAATGCGACAGACCGCTTGGAAATAGCAAACTCGTCCCGCTGGGGGCAACGGGAACAGCCCAATTCGAGAGTCTCGAGTCTTGCCCGACTGGGAAAAGTCAACGTCGCGCGCAAAGATGATTGAATTCCCATCCCGTTTCACCGTCCTGATAGCCGCGTGCCAGCCATGCCCGCCACCTTCGATTCCTTTGGCGTGAAATTCCTCTACCCCGATAACTGGTCGCTCCTGGACCGCAGCGAGTCCGAGGGCGACCAGGGTGTTACCTTGGAATTGCCCTCAGGCGGTTTTCTTTCGATTGAGAAGGATCTGGAGGGCCAATCAATCGAGCAGATCGTGGAGGCACTCGCGAGTTCCTTCGAGAACGACTACGACGAGGTCGAACGCGAGGACCTAGCCGTTGATTCGCAGGAACAGATCGAGCGGGGCGTGGAGTTTCACTTTTACTACCTCGACTTGCTAATCATCTCCCGGTTGTTGATCTTGCGCCGAGGGGGCAGTCGCTATGTCGTGCAAATGCAGGCGGAAAGCCGTGACTTTGACAGCAATGAACTGGTTTTCGAGGCGATCGTGAAGCAGCTGCTCGCGTGAGGACGCAGGGCTGCCAGACCGTTTCGTTCGGCTGCTTAAACCAGGTCTTGTTTACGCTTCTTCCGCCGCCTTTTTGCGCAGTCTCGACAGATTCCCAGGATGATCATGCGGTGCCCCGTTACCCGAAAGCCCTTTTCGGCTGCCACCTCGTCGCGAGTCGCCATCAGGTCGTCGCTCTGGAACTCAATCAGTTTGCGACACTTGGTGCAGTAAAGGTGGTCGTGCTGGGGGTAACCGTAATCGAGTTCGTAAACGGTCCGCCCGTCGAGCTGAAAACTCTTGAGTAGTCCGGCGTCGACAAACTCGCGCAGCGTCCTGTACACGGTTGCCGAACTCACGTAGTTCTTTTCGCCGCGACGGGGCAAACGGTCGATCAACTCGTCGGCGTCGAAATGGTCATGTTCCTGAAAGACTGCTTCAATCAAGAACTTACGCTGACTGGTTTGCCTCAAACCGCGGGTCTGCAAGTACTCCTCGAAACGCTCTTGCGGCGAGAGCGAGACATCAAGCGGTTCGAGGGAATCAGAGGGAGACGACACAGGACAAAATCAGCAGGGATCAGGAAAGAAAGTCGCTAGCCTCGTTGAGATACGACACTGCCGCAACTCCCCCAAGGCTCCTTCACCGACCATTCTATCCGACTGTCCAATCTCGCACCCCCTCACATGGGGACAATCGGTTATGCGAATTGGTCGAGCAAACGGTTGAGGGCGGCGTCGAGCTTCTCGGGCGTTTCGTAGGAGCCATCGGCGATTTGCCGTCGGAGTTCCGCGACCCGCTCAATGCGGATCTCCCCGCCACCGGCGATTTCACTCGATGACTGCAACCGATTGACGTTGGAAATCGAGTTCGACAGATCAAGTTGGTCAACCGGGCTGGAACTGGCCTTCGCTGCCGAATCGGCAGGGCGTTGCGGCTGAGCTCGTTGTGCCGATGGACTGGGCTGAGCGTTCGGAACCCGATAGGGGCCGTAAATCTGCATGTCGAATTGCTCCCAGGAGGGACAGGAAACTCCGTTGGTCGTTACCCACCAGGGTGGGCAGCGAGGAATCCGGCGGAGGCGAAAGCGCGTCAAGGACCGGACCAATCTTCCCGCAAACTGACTCAGTTTGTCGTGATTTTGGCCGTTTCCGCGTCGGTCGTTAGCGCCGCGATCCTTGTCCCAGGATGCAATCCGTAAGCGAAAAGAGACTTTTCAGCGCAAAGCGGACGAAAACATAGGGAGTTATCGTCTGCCGCTTGCCAAAACCTTCAGCCAATCTCGCAAAAACAGAGGCAACCTAAGCCAAGGAGTTCCGGGACCCTATCAAAGGCGTGAAACAAGCGGCAAGGCCAAGTTGAGCCGTCCCAGGACAGGCGGAGCGACAACCGTAGCCGAGTCTGTCCCAGACTCGGGATCAGGCAGCTCCGCTGCCCGGACATCCGCCTGGGGACAGGCGGAGCTACAGTTGCGGCCGGGTCTGTCCCCGACTCACGCTTCGTATGAGTCGCAAAGCGACTACCGTCTGAGGACAGGCGGGCCACCCATGCCTCACCAAAGTTTCAGAACACTGACCAGATTGTGGTGCTGATCGGTCCAAAGCGGGGCATTTGCAAGATCATCGGGAGTGGCCCGGCGGGCTCCCGCTAATTCCGGAGCATTCCAAATCGGGTGTCCCTTGTCGGTCACCAGCATCCATGCGGCCTGACTTAGACCCCGATCCGCGTCACCGGGGCTGATGACCAGCCGGCTCTCCATCCCCGCGTCGTGGCTCAGGCGGTGAGCCAACGGAACGAGGTCCAAATGGTTGTTGGAAAGATGGATTGCCATCACGCCGTCGGGTCGCAGCCTTGCACGGTAAAGAGAGATCGCTTCGCGTGTCAGGAGATGGGCCGGAATGGCGTCGCTGCTGAAGGCGTCAAGCACGAGCAGGTCGAACTTTGCACTGGTCATCCGTTCCAGCACCAGCCGCCCATCTCCGACGTGGGACACAATCTGGGCATCACTTTCGCGTAGAAAGGAGAAATACTCGTTGGCGATCTGGACGACGGCGGGGTTGATC
>JARFQX010000520.1 GCA_029287555.1 Rubripirellula sp.
CGCTTCATCAAGGCGGCATACGTGCCATCACGGTCGATTCCGACGGACGAATCGTTTCCTGCAACGGCGCCGGTCATGTTCACGTCACGTTGCCATCGGGGATGGGCGTGGGGAAAGAAGAAGATCCCTCTCCAACGCCGTCTTTCAAATTCTCGGGTGCGCCTTCTTCGGTCGCCGCGGTGCCGGGTGGGCTCGTCGCGGCGGTTGGCTCCAAGGTTGAGTGTTACGGGATCGAACCCGCTTGGATGACCGAAACATTGTCCGACACGGACAGCGTGCCAATTTGCCTCGCGGTTCACGCGACGGCGCAGAAGATCGCCTGTTGCGACCAGTCGGGAAACTTGCAATGGGCACAAGACGACACCACGCCGGCGAGGCAAATCGAACTTCCGATTCAACGCGTCAACTCGATGCTTTGGTCCGACGATGGAATGCGAATCGCGGTGACCGATGGGAAACGGATCGTTACCGTCAATGCGACGTCGGGAGAACTTGAAAGCCAGTGCTTACCAAGGGTGTCTGCCGGGAGGTTGGTGGAGTGGAATGGCGACGACATCTGGTTCGCCAACTCAAAGTCCGGCCTCTGCCGAATGCAGTTTCCGCGTATTCGTTGGTCGACCGAATTAGGTTCGCGGGGCACCGGCGTCGCCTGGTCCAGCGACGGCGACATGGTTGCGGCGCTGACAAGATCGGGCACCGTGGCACGCTTTGTGGCGCCAACAGGCCAGGAATCTGCGAGGGTCGCGACGGGAAAGAGTGAAGCGCGCAGCCTTTACGCCGTCCCGGGCACCGGGGAATTCGCATTCCTGGCCTCCAACGCGACAGCCATGCAACTGAGCCGAGACGGGAGCATCGAACGTTTGCCGATCTCGAGTGCCATCGGCTTGCGACAACTGCGTTGCAGCCTCGATGCGCGCTACTTTTACACGATCAACTCGATGGGAAAAATCATTGCATGGGACCGCCGCGCACCGAAACCAACGGCTTCGGTCGTCCCCTGCGCTCTTGACTGTGGTCATCTACTTCCCCTCAGCGCAGCGTACACGGTTGTTGCGAGCCAGAGCGAAAACGAGGTGATGTTGCTGCCAGCGACTCGACAGAGTCAGATCACGCTTCGGTTTGGAGATCCAGATTCGACGATCCTGATGGCGCGGGACGCCTCGTTGGCTGGCGTGGCCGATGGCACGGAAACGATCAAGCTCTACCCGCTGGATGGGTCAGAACCGCGTGAACTGAAAGACGACGATTTGACCTTTCACCGAATTGCACTTCGTGGCGATGGAGGTGGCATCGCGGCCATTGCAAGCGCCGAGGACAAACATCTGCTGATCATCTTCGATGCCTCGAGTGGCGAAGAACTCGCCCGCAGCGAACTTTCCGACGTGCCAAAGGGAATCGCGTACTCGCACGATGGCCGGCAAGTCGCGGTCGAATTCGAGAGCGGTAACTGCGCCGTCTTTGCCGCGTCGGACGCAACGATGCTTGAATCGACTCCGGCGATGCCGAATCTGCAAGCCTTCGAATTTGCCGGGGACGGTTCGGGCCTGATCGTCGCCGATGGTGACGGCAACGTCGCGTTTCAACCGCTTCTCGCGCTGGGACAAAAGCAGGTCGACTCGAACCCGATTGTCGGGTTGAAACTTGTTTCCGATACCAGCCCATGTTTGATCTGCTGCTCGCGCGACGGATCGATCAGCCTATGGGATCACAAGGATTTGTCCGAACCGGCCGTCGAATTGCAAGGTCCGGAAGCACCGGTGGTCGCCTGCCACGTCTCCCGAGACCAGCAGTGGCTCTGCATTCTCTACGAGGATAAGGACAAAACGATCTGCCTTTGGGAGCTGGAGAAAATCGCATCCGAGTCCGGAACAGAACCTTCGTTAGTGATCCAAAACAACTTCGTCAACCAAAGTGCAGCGTTCACTTCGGATTCGGAATTCATGCTGATCGGTTCCAAAGAGGGGATCATCACGGCGTGGCGGGTTGAAGACGGTCAGTTGGTGGCAACGTTTGCTGGCCAAAGGAGTCCAATCTTGGATATCCGAGCGACCGGGAAGCCCGGACACTTCCTGTGCGGGGGAATGGACCAACAGATATTTTCCGGTCAATTTCCGGAGACCATTCCGACCGACGAACGCGAGGCATCGCGTTTTCCGCTGAGGATCGAATTGGGGGTCTCCGACTTGGAGCGTCCAAAGGTGCTCGATGAGAATTATCGGGATCCCTACCAAGCGGCCCGCGAGGCGCTCGTCTCCGGGGCGAGCACCGATCGGGTACTTGACCTGATCGACGCCGACCAGGAGCGGGTCGGTGTGGCTAAGAAGATCCTCTCGCAAATCGTGGCGATCGAAAGCGGATCGATGTGGGATGCTTCGAAGGTCTCGAAGTTGCGTCGGCAGCTCGCGGAGTCGCAGCGACGATTGGCTCCCGATCCGAGTGCACGCTCACTGGCAAGTTTCGCCGATGGGTTCAGCAATTTGGCGTTTGTCGCCGAAACCAACTTCAAGTTTGATTCGGACAACGAGTATCGCCCGGTTCAACTCCTCTTCTCCGATCGATTCTTGTACGCCGCGCGGACGGCGTCGAGTCGGCCAAGAAGGCGGTGGAGGCCAGGGGATCCGCTTCGCGACGACGGTGACAATGGAGCCTTGCTCAGCTGGGATTATCGCTACACGCGGTTGCAGGCACACGCCTGGTCGATCGAGGACATGAATGTCCGTGAACTATTTCCGCTTCCCAATTCATCCGGCGTCTTCACCGTCCCACAGATGCTCCTCTTCAGCCAGGACGGCAGCTCGCGCGAACTGCCTGAGGCGACGAGCTGGGCCTACTCGAAACTGCCGAATTCGAAGCGTCAATTCCTGGCCGTCGGCACGGAAGGCGCCATGCGAACCGAAAGTGACATCCTGAAGATCTTCGACGTCGCCGACCTGTCAAAGGATCGTGTCGCACCCGTATCCCAGTATCGGGGTTTTGAAGGAGTCGTCACCGCGATGGCCTTCGCCAACACATCGCCTCACATTGCGTTCTGCGTACGTGGTCGCGCGGTGCATCGACTCTTCATTGCCGATGCCGAAACGCTGACTTTGACCAAACTGGAACACGTCGACCATGATCGGCCATGGGTAGAATACGATGAAGAATCTCGCACCATGGTCCGCACAACTGCGGCCCCGGGGATCACCTCGCTTGCCTTCTCGCCGGACGATAGGGTTCTCGTCGCCCACGGCAACTACGACAAGACGCTCTACAAGTTCTCGCAATGGAATCTATCATGGGATCAAAGCGGAAGATTGTCATCCGCAAGAAAATCATCGAAGGAGATTGAGAACGAGGGCGGGCCGCTGATCGAAGAATCGGCCAGCAAATCGATTTGGTTTGTCAAGCCACGTGTTCGACGGAAAGAACCAGACTCGCCGGATAGCTTGAGGCTTTCGAGTAGCAAGAGCTACCGTGTGCTGGTCCGGGTCCGAGATGGCTTCATGGCCGTGACCCTTGGGAGCAACCGAGAAGAACAGAAGATCGACTACTTGACCACCCATCATCGCGTCCCCCTGTACGCCATCTCCGATGATGGCCGTTGGCTGATGATGGGGGACGACAGCGGTCACGCCTTCATCTGGGATGTCATCGAGGGCGACCGCTATTCGTTGACAATTGACGCAACGACCGAGGAAGCGGTTCGAGATCCGAATCGACGACTAGCGAATATCCCTGAACGGCCCGCGCACAGCGGACCAATCGCGGGTGTCGCCCTGGCTGATCCCGATCCCGGACGCGACTACCCCGCATTCGCGGCCACCTTTGGCGAAGAGAACCGAGTCAAGGTTTGGGAGCTCTACCCGATTCTCGACCCGCAGGATGGGCTACGCTCGCGCAAGGTCGCAAAGTATCCGGTTAGTCGTATACCCAAGTGACACTTCGCCACTTGATTTCAACGGACGAACGTCGTGTTGGATGTGGTCTTCGACATCGCAAAGCGCTACGATGAACGGAGCATCGTTGAACCTCCGGCGGTGCAGCCCATTCACTCCGCACACAGCCTCACGCATGAATTCGTCGAACGACACGAACGACCAAGGGGCCTTTCCCCTTAGCGGCAGAATCGCGGGGATCGATTTTGGATCGGTTCGTATCGGAATCTCCATTTGCGATCCTGATTGGATCCTTGCCAGTCCATTGGAAGTTCATCCGGCGGCGGATTGGAAAGACGACGGTGACTATTTTCGAAAACTGGCCGATCGTGAACGAGTCGTCGGCTTCGTCGTCGGCTTGCCCATTCATTGTGATGGAGGCGAAAGCCAAAAGAGCATCGAAGCTCGCGAATTCGCACGCTGGCTCGCCGAAGAGACCGATCTTCCGGTCCGCCTGTTCGACGAACGCTTTACCACCGTCGATGCCAAAAAGCGGATGATGGCCGGACGCTTCACGCGCGGGAAAGAAAAGAAACGTATCGACGCGGTCGCTGCATTGGTCTTGCTCGAGTCGTTTCTCGAAGCTTGCCGTTATCGAGCCGTCCCCGCCGGCGAGGCCGTTGAGATCGAGGCAAGTGGCGGGGAGAGCCTGGACGCCTAAGCTACCCGCCGAATCCACCTGATCCCGTGACCTGATTCGACATCACGCTTCGGTTGACGGCACTCGTATCTCTCGAAGTTGGTTCGAACCTGGGTGGACCGAATTGGAACGTTCGGTGGCCAATTCACCAGCAACTGAACGTCGCTTCGACCGGTGTTACGCGTTGACCCACAGCGCGATTGACCAACTACGCGGCCGGGCCCATCAGCGAATCGACCAAGTCATGGAACCGTGGCTCAGCCTCGCGGCGGCGGCGGACTCG
>JARFQX010000594.1 GCA_029287555.1 Rubripirellula sp.
CAGCAACCGGACGCATCGAATACGATTACTCGGACGCTGTTCGTGGGTCTGGCCATGATCGAATCAACTGCAATCTACTGTTTTGTGGTCGCTATGATCCTGTTGTTTGCAAACCCGTACTGGAATCACTTCACTCAGTAACCGCTGCATCGCTGATCCGAAGCCGAACATGTCGATTGACTGGTTCACGTTCTCCGCACAGATCGTCAACTTTCTGCTGCTCGTCGCCCTGTTGCGATGGTTGCTGTACGATCCCGTCGTGCGTGCAATGAACGCCCGTGAAAAAAAGATTTCAGACCGTTTGAACGAAGCGGAACAGAATCGCGGGCGGGCCGCGGAAGAGGCCGCCCAGTATCGGGAAAAGACCCATCAGCTGCAACAGGACCGGGAGCGGTTACTGCACGAAGCCAAAGAAGATGCCAATCGTGAACGCGAGCGATTGGTGAGAGAAGCTCGTGAGGAAGTGGATCGGCAACGCGCGCAGTGGCAGCAGGTCTTGCGACGCGACCAGGAAGATTTGATCGCGGAACTACGCCGGAAGGCGGCACACCTTGGTTTGCAGGCCGCGAGTCGCACCCTGTCGCAACTAGCCGATGAAGACTTGGAGCGGCAAATGTATGAAAGTTTCACAGCGCGATTCGAGCGGCTTCCCCGCCCGCAAGTGGAAGAGCTTCGTCATCATTTGACCGATGGCGACACGGATATCGTGTGCCACAGCTCTTTCGAAGTCCCAGGCGATCAGCGTGAGCGTTTGACGGAGACGATTCAGCGAGTCATTGGCACCGAGGCGCAAGTCGTTTTTGACGTCACACCGGATTTGATCTGCGGAATCGAACTTGACGTTGGGGGATACAGCTATGGCTGGAATGCCAAAGACTTCCTGCGTGATCTGGAGTTCGAATTCGGCGAGCGTTTAAAGCATGAACTCCAATAAATGTACCAGTGATGAATCGCAGCATGAGCAGCGACCGTGAAGACGACGTGCCAGTGGACTACCACCGACGGCTGCGTGACAGTTTTGAGTTGTTTTCCCGAGTGGTTGCGGAACAGTCCGCCGAGATTCGAGCAAGGGAAACTGGGATCATCGTCGAGGTCCAACCGGGGATCGCGACCGTCGTCGGTCTCCCCAACGTGCGAACCGACGAAGTACTGAGATTCGGCGGAAACCGACGTGGTTTTGCCTTCAATCTCGATGCGGAGGAAGTCGGATGCGTGTTGCTTGACAAAAGTGATCAGCTTCAAGCCGGAACCCGCGTGGAACGGACGGGGACGGTCTTGGATACGCCCGTCGGCGAACAACTACTCGGGCGCGTGATTGATCCAATCGGTCGCGCTCTTGATGGCAAGCGTCCCGTATCGGCGACCGAGCGGCTGCCCTGTGAACGTGACGCGACACCAATCATGCGACGCGCCCCCGTTTCCGTTCCCCTTCAAACGGGTCTCAAAGTCATCGACGCACTGATTCCCATCGGACGCGGCCAGCGTCAACTGGTGTTGGGGGATCGCCAGACGGGTAAGACGTCAATCGCCATTGATACCATCATCAACCAGCGAGGTTTCGACGTCATTTGCATTTACTGCAGCATCGGCCAACGCAGCACGAATGTCGCGCGCGTGATTGCCAGCTTGAAGGACAACGGTGCCATGGACCATTCCATCGTCGTTGTGGGCGCCGACGACGCCCCTCCGGGCGTGCAATTCATCGCGCCGTACGCCGCGACGACGATGGGTGAGTATTTCATGGAACAAGGGCGAGATGTGCTGATCGTTTACGACGACCTGACCTCCCACGCGCGGGCGTACCGACACGTGTCCTTGCTCCTGAGACGACCGCCAGGCCGCGAAGCGTTTCCCGGAGACATCTTCTTTGTCCACTCCCGGCTCTTGGAACGCTCCACCCACCTAAGAGATGAAGAAGGAGGTGGTTCGCTGACCGCGATGCCGATCGTCGAAACTGAAGCGCAGAACGTCTCCGCGTACATTCCCACTAATCTGATTTCTATCACCGACGGCCAGGTCTACCTGTCACCTCAGCTGTTTCGCAAAGGGATGCTTCCTGCGGTCGACGTGGGACGATCTGTCTCTCGCGTCGGCGGAAAGACTCAACTACCCGCGTATCGAGCGGTGGCCGGTGACCTTCGATTGACCTATTCCCAGTATGAGGAGCTTGAGAAGTTCGCTCGGTTCAGTAGCCAGCTCGACGACGATACCCGACACACGTTGGAACGCGGTCGGCGTGTCCGTGAGACGCTCAAGCAACGCCAGTATCATCCGCTCGATGTGCCACGGCAGATCGCATCGCTCGTCGCTGTCACCACGGGCGCATTCGATGGCTTGCCGTCGTCCCAGGTCACCCGAGCCCAGCGGGTTGTGCAAGAGCAAGTGGTGGAAGAGTTGCCCGAGTTATGCGACCGCATCGTTGCGGGGCAGACGCTCAGTTCCTCGGAAATTGAGGCCATTGGCGAAGTGGCCGCCCGCGCACTTGCTGACTTTTCCGTCGACAACCAGACCCCGGGGAGCGACCTGGATGCCCACGCTTGAAGGCCTTCGACGGCAAATTAGCACGGCGACCGATCTCCGCTCGGTCGTCACCACCATGAAAACGCTCGCCGCGGTCAGCATCCACCAGTACGAGCGCGCAGCCGAGGCATTGGCCGACTACAACCGAACCATTGAACTGGGATTTCAAATCGCTTTTGCCGGGCAGACAGCTTCGACTGAAACGAAGATTTTGAGAGGATTCACCGCGGCCATCGTCTTCGGAAGCGACCAGGGGATGTGTGGCCAGTTCAACGAGCAAGTTGTTTCGCGACTTAACACCAAAGCGGCGGACGAGGGGAGCGATCGGTCCTGGACGACTCTTGCGGTTGGAGACCGTTGCGAAGATCAATTGATCGATTCCGATTGGAACGTCCAGCACACCTACAGCTTGCCGACTTCGGTTTCCGACATTTCCAATCTCGTCCAAGAGCTGCTTCTCGATATCGACCGCTTGATGACAACCTCCGAGATCGGTCGGCTGGTTGTCTTTTTCAATCGTCGCACCTCCGCCTCTTCCTTCAAGCCGCGAGATTTGCAATTGCTGCCACTAGATCCAGCCAGGTTGCAGCGTTTTCGCCAGGAAGAGTGGAAAGGGCCGTCCTCGCCGATATTCGCTGGCGAACGTCAACGCGTGGTCTCGAGTCTCGTGCAACAGTATCTGTACGTTTCCCTCTTTCGCGCTTGTGCCGAATCGCTGGCGAGCGAGAATGCGAGTCGGATTGCTGCCATGCAAGCTGCCGAGAAGAACATCGAAGAGCGACTGGAGGAACTGAGCCGCGATTTCAATACACTTCGACAGTCGTCAATCACAGAAGAGCTTCTGGATGTAGTCACCGGCTTTGAAGCACTTTCCCAGCAGCGCAAGAAAAACCGCCAAGAAAGAACTTAGGCACAAAGCGAAGCAGACGTGTTTACCAAAAAAATCAAAATCCTGAAGTTGTTCGGAATTCCGATCTACTTGGACCTGAGCTGGTTTCTGATTGTATTACTGATCACGTGGTCGCTCGCGTCAAATGTCTTTCCGCAGTTCTACGAGGAACTGTCAACGAGCACCTACTGGTTGATGGGCCTGGCCGGTGCCCTCGGGCTGTTCGTCTCCATTCTCGCACACGAACTGGGACATAGCCTTGTGGCCCGCGAGTTCAACGTGCCGATGCGCGGGATCACGCTGTTCATCTTTGGTGGCGTCGCTGAGATGACTGAAGAGCCACCAAGCGCGAAAGCTGAGTTTTTTGTTGCCATCGCAGGCCCCGTCGTCAGCGTGGCGATCGCCGTCGGATGCTACCTGCTAGCGATGTTCGGATCGGCACTACTGCCGACGCCCATCGTCGGTGTGCTGTGGTACCTTGGAGTGATCAATGCCGTCCTGGTGGGCTTCAATTTGATTCCCGCCTTTCCGCTCGATGGCGGTCGCGTGCTCAGATCGATCCTGTGGTACGTCCGCGGCAGCCTAAGATGGGCCACCAAGATCACCTCCACGATCGGGGCTGGATTCGGGATGTTTCTGATCTTGCTGGGCATTCTGGGATTCATCCAAGGCAATATTATTGGTGGGATGTGGCAGGTCTTGATCGGCATCTTTCTTCGCAATGCCGCCATGATGTCCTACCAGCAGGTGCTGATCCGCCGCGCACTCGAGGGCGAGTCCATTGATCGCTTCATGAATAGCGATCCCATCAGCGTCTCGCCCTCGATCTCGATCGGGCAGTTGGTCGAAGACTACATCTATCGCTACCACCACAAGATGTTCCCCGTGACGGATGACGGGAAGCTTCTCGGTTGTATCACCACAAGAGAAGTCCACCAGGTTCCCCGTGAGCAATGGGGGACGCGCGCCGTCGGCGACGTCTTGCGCCCCTGCGATGAGGAGAACACGATCGAGCGTGGGTCCGACGCGATGCAAGCCTTGTCCCGAATTGGCCAGGGCCAACAATCAAGGCTTATGGTGGTCCAGAACGGTCAGCTGCAAGGCATTCTGTCGCTCAAGGATTTGCTCCAATTCATTTCGCTGAAGGTCGAACTCGAAGACGACTTGCCGCCACAAATTCCACAATCATCGCAAGAACACCGTAATCTGTCTTGACCTAGACCTTGACCTTGACCAAGTCCATGCAACGCTCCAGCGCGAGCCGAGTTGCCTTGCTACAATACCGGGACGAAGGACGTGATTACGAACGGGATCGGTCGATGTTCGCGGAAAGCCCCGAAGCCAACCATCTCGATCTTGAATCGGCCTGTTGGATCACACCCCGCACGCCATTTCTTTGCAGCCTTCCGGATCGAAAACCGCCATGTCCGCGATCGTTACACTGACGCTTAATCCAGCGCTCGACAAGAGTAGCACCATCGAACATGTGGTGGCCGATCGCAAACTGCGATGCGGCGCCCCTTCATTCGATCCGGACGGCGGTGGAATTAACATGTCCAGGGCGATCCACGAGCTGGGCGGGCAATCGACCGCTTACTGGACGTGCGGGGGTCCGATGGGGCAAATGCTCAAACAACTTCTCGATGACGAGGGCGTGGATCATCGACCGATCGCGATTGACGATGTCACTCGTGAGAACCTGGTGATTCATGAGGAGTCCACGGGGCGGCAATTCCGTTTTGGCTTCCCGGGCGCGAAGTTGACGGACGTCGAAGTGCGGCGCTGCATCGATCTAATTGATGCGGGTAAGGCGGAAGCTATTTTCACGTCGATCGGACGTGGCGGAGCGATCCTGACGACAGCCTCCGAGCATTTACACCTGCGGTCGCCAACGGTTGAAATTCGCAGTCGGATTGGTGCTGGAGATAGCACGCTAGCCGGTCGGACATTCGCCTTGAGTCGAGGTAACAAGCTGGCGGATGCCGCACGATTCGGAGTTGCGGCGGGAGCGGCCGCAGTGATGACCGCGGGGACTCGCCTGTGCCGACGGGCGGACGTGGAACGACTGTATCAGGAGATGACACAGGGACAATTAGCCGCTGAGTGAACTGCCGCATGGATTTGGCTGCCATCCAAAAAGTCGCCATCGCCGCGGGCCTGGGACTCCTTGTCGGGTTCCAGCGTGAGTGGACCGCGCCCCACGTCGCGGGCCTTCGCACGTTTGGGCTGATCACCGCGATGGGCGCATTGGCGGGATTATTCTCAAGCGTCGCAGGTCCCTGGCTGATTCCCGTCGGTCTGCTGTCGGTCGCTTTGCTGGTGATCGTCGGCGGCATCATGAAGTTTGAGGAAGCCGACTTGGAGCCCGGTCTCACAACCCAGGCCGCGGCGCTGGTGATGTATCTGGCCGGTGTTGCCATCGCGCTCGATTACACCGTGTTGGGAATCATTGTGAGCGGCGCAACAGCCGTCCTGCTCCACTGGAAGAAGCCCCTTCACAACATCGTGCATCGGATTGGTGAACCGGAGATTCGCGCGATCATTCAACTCGTGCTCATCGCACTGGTCATCCTGCCGGTCCTTCCCAACAAGAGCTACGACCAGTTTGGAGTATTGAATCCCTTCGAAATCTGGCTGATGGTCGTGCTGATTGTGTGACTCAGCCTTGGCGGCTAAATCTGCTACTAGTTTCTCGGTGCGGGCGCGGGGGCGATCCTTTGCGGCTTCTTCGGCGGTATCATTTCCAGCACAGCGACGACGGTAAGCTACGCGCGACGGACTCGCGAGGTGCCCGAATTGTCCGCGTTAGCTGCGGTCGTGATCATGATCGCGTCGACCGTTGTTTTCGGACGAGTCTTGGTCGAAGTCTTCGTGGTCGCGCCCAATATCATCATGGATGTCTTCCCGCCCCTGTCGGTGATGATGTTGTTGATGGCGCTCATTTCGGTAGTACTTCTGTGGTTTCGCGATCCGGAATCGGAAGAGATTCCGCTTGACGATGACCCATCGGAGTTGAAGGCGGCGATCATCTTCGGCCTGCTCTACGCTGCCGTCCTTTACGCGGTCGCGGTCGTCAGGGAACACTTTGATGACCAGGCGCTATACGTCGTCGCGGCGCTATCGGGTTTAACGGATATGGACGCGATCACGTTGTCGACCGCTCAAATGATCAAGAAGGAACGGCTTGACGTGGACACCGGTTGGCGAATGATCCTGATTGGTTCCATGTCAAATCTGGTGTTCAAAGCTGTCGTGATTGGTTTTTTGGGCGCTCGAAAGCTATTAGTCCGAATCGCAGTCGCTTTCGGATTCTCGTTCCTCGGAGGATTCCTGCTACTGATTTTTTGGCCGTAGTCACTCACCGCGTTCGTCGCCGAACGAATTCGATCTGTGGTCCTCGCCACGATCATCCCAGCTGGATTCCCGCAAAAACTCATGAGCGTTCCCATGCCCCAATCT
>JARFQX010000604.1 GCA_029287555.1 Rubripirellula sp.
CCACTCAAATAGCCTCCCCGATCACTTGACCGAAATCCTGTTCCAGTCGCTGGTGGCCGGGAACGTGGAGACGATGCGAGTGCAGCCCGAGCTGATGCAGCAGCGTGGCGTGGACGTCGGTCACGTAATGCGGGTGTTCGACGGCGTGGAAGCCGAGTTCGTCGGTCGAGCCGTGGGCGATCCCACCACGAATCCCGCCCCCCGCCAACCAGACACTGAAGCCGTAGGGATGGTGGTCGCGACCGTCCGATCCCTGTGTCCCGGGAGTTCGGCCAAACTCCGTGGCGAAGACGACTAAGGTCTCTTGCAGCAAGCCTCGCTGTTTCAGGTCCCTCAGCAAGCCAGCGATCGGCCGGTCAACCTGACCCGCCAATTGGGAGTGCTTCGCCTTGAGCCCTGAATGCTGGTCCCAGGCGCCGGCCGCCCCGTCGCCGTGCATGATTTGAATGAAACGCACCCCCTTTTCAACGAATCGCCGCGCCGCCAATAGTTGTTGGCCGAACGGCCGCGTCTCGTCCTGGTCCAGCCCATAGAGCCGATGGGTCGCCTCGGTTTCGCGATCGAAGCGGATGATGTCCGGGACGGCTGTCTGCATCCGGTACGCCAGCTCATAGGCCTTGATCCGCGCTTCGAGCTCCTGGTCGCCCGGATACTGTTTTCCCGCGAGACGATTGAGCCGATCGATCAACGAGAACTCGGCTTGCTGCTCCGCGGCCGTGATGTCGCCCTGTGGTTTGGCATAATCGAGTGGATGCTCGGGATCGACCTTGAGGCCAACGGCGTCATAAGCGGGGCCCAAATAGTGGCCATCACGGCGGTCAAAGAAACGAGGCCCCATGCTGATGAATTGGGGAAGGTTGTCGTTGAGCGTTCCGAGTCCGTAGTTCACCCAGGCACCGATCGTCGGCACGCGCGGATCGAGCATGTGTCGTCCCGAATGGAATTGCACTTGAGCGCCGTGGTTATCGTCGGTCGTCCACATCGATCGAATGACCGCGATGTCGTCGATGCAGGAGCCAATGTGGGGAAACCAATCACTGACGGCGATGCCGTTTTCACCGTAGCGACGGAAGCCAACCTGAAGCGGAAAGATTTCGTTACGTTGTTGGCCATTGGCATCGTTGACGACCACGACGCGGACTCGCTTCAACTTCTCCGGCGATTGCACGTCGGCATAAGGGGTCTCGGCGATCGTTTGCCCGGCGTATTGGTTCAATGCCGGCTTCGGATCGAAGCTCTCCATGTGGCTGACGCCGCCGCGCATGAAGAGCCAGATCACACTCTTAGCTTTGGGTGCAAAATGGGGAAGTCCGCTCGGTGGTTTCCAACCGGCCTCGCTTGCCCCGCTCTCGCCCAGCATCATCGAGTGTAGCGCCAGACCGCCGAGTCCCGTTAATGAATTTAGGAACGTTCGGCGACGCATCGAATCGAAGTCAAACAACGGCTGAGGTTCGCGCTGTTGCATGATGATTGGCTATCGAATGGTGATAAAATCGTTGTGATTCAAAATAGCATGGACCAAACGGGTGCGACCTCGAGACGGATCGCGGCCTTCCGAGGCGAAAAGCTGATCCAGTTCAGCAAGGAATCGTTCGCATTCTTTCGCCTCCTCCTCGGTCGCCGGCCTGGCCAGCAACGTTTGGAAAACGGCTTCAATGAAACTGCCTCGCTCGGGTGCTTCCAGGTCCGCGAAAATCCGGTCGGCGATCCGCTCGGCCATCGACAGTGATAATTCGCTGTTGGACATCGCCAACGCTTGTTGCGGCACGATGCTCTCGCTGCGCCGATAGCAGCCCAGTACATCGGCATTGTCAAACATCTCGAGAAACTTGTCTTGATCGCCAAGTGAATGCCTGAGGTACAGGCTTCTCCGTGGAGGCTGCTCGTCGTGGTTCAAGACGGGGCCACCGAACGTGCCATCGAGTTGGTCAGCGAAAGCCAGCAAACTGTCGCGCAGTAACTGCGACTCCATACGGCGGGAATTCATCCGCCAATACAACCCGTTCGTCGGATCTTCCTGCAGGCAGCGGTCATCGGCACCAACGCTCGAGGAGCTTCTTCGATAGGCCTGCGAAGTCACGATCAAGCGATGCAGGTGTTTCAAACTCCAGCCCGATTCCATCAATTCCGAGGCCAGTAAGTCGAGCAGTTCGGCGTGCTCGGGCCGGGGTGCCCGCAAACCGAAATCAAAGACCGTTTCAATCAGCGGTTTTCCAAAGTGTCTCATCCAAACATGATTCACCGCGACGCGCGCAGTCAGCGGGTTGTCGCGTGAAGCGATCCACCGGGCCAGTGCGAGTCGCCTTCCCGTGCTGACGGGTGAATAGCTCGTCGGGTAGTCCGATTCCTTGTGAGCCGGTGACTCGAGCGCCTTTTTGGCTCCCCGGACCGACTCGTAATGCACGTTGTCGCCTGCCTGAATGTCGCCCTCCAGCATGTTGGCCTCCAGGGCGTGCACGGCTTGGTTGGCTGCTTCAAGCTCGTCCTTGGCCAGTTGGAGCTTCTTGTCATCGCCGGCGTCGACAAGCACTTGATGCTCGGCTTTGGCCACCCGCAGTTCCGCTTGTCGCTTGGCAGCGGTCGAAGCCAAATGCCGCTTCTCTCGATCGTCGTTACCAAAGAACTTGGCGTAGTCGGCGTCACAGGTCGCTTCGACGGATCGGAGGTTCGCTTGCGCCACCTTCAATTTCGCTTCGGCAAGCGAAACGGCTGCTTCGGCATCCGTTGTCGAAGCGATATTTCCCTGCTTAGTCGCTTCCTTGAGCTTGGTTGTGGGGTCGAGGTTGCGGATGCGAATGGAGTCAAATGCGACGGTGGCATCGAAACCCGAAAGACTCAAGAAGCCGTCCCGGCGATCGGGGAATCGGTAGGCCAACATGAAGTCGCCGTCGAGCCACACGTTGACCAAGGTGCCGCGAACCGCGAAACGCAGCGTGTACGCCCGTCCGACCTCGATCTTCTGACCACGACGGCCCTCCGACGGATAGGTCGCTTGACCATTTCGCGAAAAAGCAGCCTGGATCTTCGGGCCAGGCGCGTGCGCGCTCGTATAGACCTGGTTGAAATGCTTGCCATCATCGGACTGGTCAAAACGAAACGAGACTGACTTGTAAGTCGTACCGCCGGTGGTGGTGTATCGACACTCGACCTCAATGTCGCGCGGAAGGGGCGCCACGAATCGGATCATTTGTGCATCACGTGTGGCTGTCGTTTGATGCAAGGCGCCGTCACGATACTGCCAACCGTCGCCAACGATCTCCCAGAGCTCTTCTCGGGGATGATCGAAATCGTCGGCAATCGTGAACGATTCGCCTCCGGTGTCGGCATCCTTCCCGGATGCCTCCGCCGCCGACAACCACTCCTTCAATTCTCGCTGGGCTTTCGCGAGTTGTTGCTCGGCTGACCGGACCCCGGCTTGCGCAAATTGCACTCGATCACGAAGCACGTAGTCGCGCACACCCGGTGCATAGGCCGAGACGGGCAACTCCACTGGCTCGACCGCTGGAGCGAATCGTTCCAAGATCGCGGGAACGCCGGGCGTAATTTTGCGACTCTTGTCGGGATTTTTCGGGTCGCCGCGAACGTGCAGATAGGTGGCAATCGTCACGTCATCGTCGAATACCCGGGGCAAGCCATCCTTTTCAAAGTTGACGGTACCCGGGATCGGATCGAGTCGAACCTGGTGCGGCTCGAAGATTGCCCGTAGTCGGTAATAATCGTGCTGGGTTACCGGGTCGTACTTGTGGTCATGGCATTTCGCACAATTGATGGTCAGACCGAGGAAGGCCTTCGACGTATGTTCAATCGTGCTGTCGAGCCAAGTGGTGCGATTGAAAAGGTAGTAGTTGCGGGCCAGGAATCCGGTGGCCGCCAAAACACCTGGGTCTTTCGGGGCAAGCTCATCACCGGCGAGCATTTCAAGGACCATGCGGTCGTAGCCCTTATCGCGATTGAGCGAATCGACGATCCAGTCGCGCCAGTGCCAGAGATGCTTCTGGCTGTTGCGCAACTGGGCACCGAGTCCGTACCAATCGGAGTACCGCCAGATGTCCATCCAGTGTCTGGCCCAACGCTCGCCGTGATTCGGATTGGACAACAGTTCATCGACGATTTG
>JARFQX010000612.1 GCA_029287555.1 Rubripirellula sp.
CAGTTCCGAATCCGAAACTGGGAGCGAGAGACTTGAGCGACGAACAACAGAAAAGCATCGCCAGGCTAATGGTCGCGGCAATCCACCGATCGGCGGCTCGCGATGCAGCACGATCGGAAGCCAGCAAAAAGGCGAAACCGCCAGCGCAGGAAATACCCCAGCGGGAGGCTGTCGATGAATCCTGAGACCAAACTGCGAGTTGCCGAGTTAGACGACCTGACCATTGGTCAGCTAGCAAGCAAGTACGAGACCCTGTTCGGAGAGCAGTGTCGGTCCCGCAATCGCCGGTATTTGTATCGTCGCGTCGCTTGGAAATTGCAGGCGGACGATGAAGGTGGCTTAAGCCAACGAGCGATCTTGCGTGCTGGTGTGATCGCGGACGAATCGCTGATCCGTGTGACACTACCCAAAGGTCGCAGTCGCCATCAGGATCGCGAACCGCTCGTGCCGGACAACTGGGATCGGCGGCTGCCTCCGCCGGGCAACCTGCTGGAGCGTCGCTACAAGGGGCGCACACTTCGGGTGCTCGTGTTGACCGACGGTTTCGAATACGACGGAGAGCAGTACAAGTCGCTCACCGCCGTGGCAAAGGCCATCACCGGATCCCACTGCAACGGCTTTCTGTTCTTCAAATTGGGGAGCAAGAAATGAGCAGGAACGTAATCGAGTCGGCGATTCCCACGATTCGCTGCGCAATCTACACACGCAAGTCGACCGAGGAACGACTCGATCAAGAATTCAATTCGCTCGACGCGCAGCGTGAAGCCAGCGAAGCGTGCATCGCGAGCCAGAAAGCTGAGGGATGGGTGTGCTTGCCCAAACTTTACGACGACGGTGGTTTCTCGGGAGGCAGTCTTGAAAGACGCCCGCTTGGGCGTGCGCTCCCAACAGAACCTCAACTTCTCGACGAACGTCGGGGCTATCGACGCAAGCTTCGTCCAGAAACGCGCCCCACTCGGCAGGCTCGTATTTCTCAACTGCCTGGAGGAATATCGATTTCGCTTTGGCCGGATCGGTAGGCATGTCCTGACTCACTATCTCCCTTCAATAGACAGTGCGACGCGGCCTCCCGAGATGTCCCAAGATTTCCTGAGATTTCTGAGAGCTACGTCGAAGTCGCCCCATCGCGGAGTCTGCTGAATAACCACGCTTTAGCGTAAGTCCAGTGGCGATAGGCGTTTGAGCGCGACAGGCCAATCGCGTCGGCAGCTTCCTCGACGGAAAGGCCGGCAAAGCATCGGAGTTTCGCTATCTCCGCTGCAGAGTAGTCCTGGCTCGACATCCTCGTATTTCAACGTCTTGTTCTTGGTTCCGAGCGAATAAGGAATCGTCCTGGGAAGCTTCGTGGAAGCCACCTTCTCTCCGTCGACAGATAACACCAGGAGATCACGGGTCGAGATTGTTTCCATCAGCCGTGATACTGTCGATTTCTGATTTCCAGATCCCGTTCCCGTACGTTGCCAGAATTTGTTGTTTATGGCAAGCATTCCGGTTCCCCTCGAATTTGGGTCACTTAATCGCGCAAATCAGCTTCACGATTTCGCAGATGCCTGGGATCTTCGGTTGATGATTCTACCGTAAGAGGTGTCGCCAAGCTGATCCTATTGCGTCAGCCACAGGGCTTCTCAGAATTCGCCCAATTCAATCAAGTCCTGTCGCAATCGCACCAATCGCGGAGCGTTCATGTTGAGGAGACGCGCCGTCGCCCGCCCGACAGCGGTGCGACCAGCGACTACCCCGTTTTCAACTCTGAAATGCGCGTCCCATTGGTCATGCCTCGGATGGAAAATCGAAACCTTCTCGTTCGATAGAGGATCGATGCTCGAGAGGTTCGGTCCCTAATGATAATTGCACTCACTGCACGCCCAGGCGAGTCCTTCTGGGTCGTCAGACACTTCGTCGACATGTTGCTTTGCAATGATGTGGTCGACATGAAAAACGAGATAAGGGACCGCGGCCTCAGAGAAACGGAAGTATTCGCAACGGTTGCCCGCTCGTTCTCTAACCAAAGCGCGCGTCCTTGCGTCCATCGTTCAGTCAGAAGTGCGAAAGAAATGGCGACGGGTTTTTGCCTGGATTAGGCTGATGACCTCAGCGTCATCCAGGTACGCCCGATACTCCGCATCCTCTTCTTGGGAAAGCTGGCCAAGGTTGGCTTTGCGACCCAATTCTTCGATGCGAGTCCGCAAAGAATCGTCGATCTTCCAATCGACTAACTTCTGCGCCGACTGAGGCGTAAGCCAGCCAGAACTTGGGTCCAAAAGCTGATCAAGTGCGCTGATTGTTGACATGAATTCAGTGTATCAGACGTTGGCGCGAATCGGCAAAAAACTCGCCGAGGATTCGCAACCAGTGTATCTCGTTTGAATGTCCCCGCCAAACGAAAGTGTCAATTGGGGCTTCCGGCGGCGTCAGAATTGTGTCGGGCTTTGTACTCTGTTTTTACTTGGCTGCGAACTTCGTTACGACGCTCGAAACGTTGAAGCGAGGCTCTTCGGCCGAGCGTTCAGGTCCACCGATTGCGGTTACCTTTTTGCGAGGCGTGGATTTGCGAATAGCTGCAAAACGTTGGAAAAGTTGACAACAGTTGCAGGGGCGCAAAAGGGTAAGGCTAGGGGGTAACTCCCTGGCACTTACCCTTTTGTCTTCTGACAGAGGGTCAGGCACATGCCGCGTCTTTACCACCGACCGCCCAAATATTGCCGCCACAAAGGCACCAATCAGGCCATCGTTTCAGCCCACGGCAAGCGGATCGATCTCGGCCCGCACGGCTCGCCTCAGAGCCATGCCAAGTACGAGCAGGTCCTGGAGCAATGGCAACGAGAACGAAACCAGATTGCGTCCGATCAATCCAAGACTTCCTCGCCGGATCCCGTCACCTCGGTAACTGCGCAGAGCCTGCGGGAAAAACGCAAAATGGGATCGCCCAACACCACAGCGTCTCTCGCTTCGTTTGCTCCCCGCAGTTGCCCTCGCCTCGCACGAGGCAAACAAGTGTGCGACATCGCGACGCGCGGGCCGAAGTCAAAGGCACTCTTCACGAAACGCGACTGATCTCGATTCGCCGTCTTGCGCAACGATGGTCCTGATCCAACATGGGACCCTGCGAAAAGTCACTGTGAAAGGTAGTTGCTGACGTCGGGTAGGCCATGCCGTTCTTGGAAATTGGTGATCTTCATCATCCGTTGATCAAAATCGTTCATGGCCCATTCTTCCAGGCGGTCGGCGGTCTGCAGTAAGGCGTGATCTCCGCTTTGAGCGGCAAGCTGGCGCATCCGATTGACCGACTCTAAACGCTTCGAAAGTTTCCGTTCTTCGTTACGCACCTGCCGAGACAAAGCGTTCTCCGTGCCGGTCAGCTTCGGAGTTGCGCGGATGCGGGCTTCATCGGATCTAATAGGCGCGTCTAGATTGGCGGTGTTTTCAAGTCGGTTGAAATCGATGCGATCGGTAAACTGGCCGGTTTGATCACCCATCGTATCGTCCGAAATGTACGACGGATCAAACTTCACCATCTGTCGGTCATAATGATCCTGGGCGCGACGATCCATTTCATCGGCAACTCGATTGAGGTTTTCATTGCCGTTTTTCCCACTGAGCGATCGGAGTTGATCTGAGATCCGCCTGCGGTGATTCAATTTGTTGAGCTCGCGGCTGCGATGGTGATCCAACGCGCCGCCGTCAATGACGGTCCTGCTACGGACCATTCCTAGATCCGTGCCATTGGTCTTCCCAAACGATGCGGCAGCGGGCCTTGCACTCTCGACATGCGGTCCACCCTGGAGGGCTCCAGGTTTAGCTCGAACGGAGTTGCTGGCTTTGAAGCTCCCGCTATCACCTCGAACGCTTCGACCATTGCTTTGGACATTGCCGACGCCTTTGGAGCCGCCACCGGCAAAGGAGCGTTTGCCTCCGCGAGAGCCGCCGCGGCCGCCCTTGGCGAAGGTCTCACCGCCGCCAAGCACGAAACAAATGATAAGAGTGGTGGAAATCAAGATGACTCGAACCGTACGTGACATACCATTCTCTCTGTTGGGGATGTCCCGTGCGGCGATTCCATCGAAAGCGAGGCTGCCGGCCTATAGCTTCAGGCCTTATCCTCGGAACAAATCTATGCCGCAATCGCACCAAGTCAAACGCACGCGGGATCGGCAGAGGCAAACTGTTGCGGTTTGTCACCTTCTTGTTGTTCCGTAGCATCAAACGACTCGCGATTGCATCGGCCGGGGCACATATGTGCGGCCGTTGGAGTCAACCGAGGTTACGGCACTACGAATGCGCGTACTGGGAATCCTGCACAGAAGCACATTCCGGAACCGGCGAGAATTAGCCACCGTTGATGTTTTCGGTTGTCGGCGCCATCGGCGTCGAAGCAGTCGGCTTCTCCTCTCCGGCTCCACATTCCAACTCTCCGGGAACCCCGTCTCCCTGGCTCCCGCACTCGGACGCTTTTGCCGAAGGTCGCGACTTCAAACGATCCAGCGGCCTAACCAATGATGAAAACTCTCGCGTCTCTGATGCTGTGCCTTGCCGCATCCTTATCGGCCTTCCTGACCGCCGCGTATGGAGACGACAACAGCGAGGCCTCGTTGATCGGCGAATGGCGAGTAGTCGCTTTAGAAGCGAGAGGAAACCGCAGCGGCGAACCATGTCGTGCACCGGAGCGACCGGCAGCGCTCTTGCAAATGGACAATCTTCGGCGGTCTCCCGGTTAGGACTGCCGTTCTGACATGAAGGTCGTCTTGTTTGCCGGCATGGTTTTGCCCGGCTAGAATTGAGGCACCAACAAGGAGACTCCCGTGCCCGATTCACGATTGCCTTTGCGTGGCACATCGACTGAAATTGCTCGATTGCTTCCGTCTGACGCGTCGTTGGAGGACGTCCAGTATACCTCTGTGTGCGATAGCAGATCGAAGCTGGACTAGCTGATGGGGAAGCTGGACGACTCATCGATACAGATGAAATGCGGAGAACTCTTGCGGCGCACAAACGTGATAGAGAAAGTCGCGGATGATGGACATTCGACTGGCGGACGACGTGCCGTCTGCTCGTTGGTTACGGCGAAATGCCGAAGTCCTCGCGGCAGGCTTCGTCGTCATCGAGCTTCACAACGATGTCTTCCGTGGATCACCCGATCAACGTGCGGCCGATTCCTTGAAGAGATAATCGGAGCACCGGCTGAGGTTGATCATGCTCCACCGCCAACAGGTAATCCAGGACTCTAACTCCGAATTCTCGATCTGGGCGTTTCTCGATGGAATTCTTTCAGCGAATGAAGAATGTGGTCTGCTTTCTGCATCTAGTCCTCGGAGCTTCAACTGGGGCCGCACAGACGAGGATCGTCGTGGATGCAGCAACGGCGGATTCCGTCATCGCACCCGAAATCTATGGTCAGTTCGCCGAACACCTCGGAGGATGCATTTACGGTGGGCTATGGGTCGGCCCGGACTCGAAGATTGCCAACGAGCGTGGATACCGCCAAGATGTGCTTGAGGCCCTGAAGAAGCTCGACGTGCCGGTCCTGCGCTGGCCGGGCGGTTGCTT
>JARFQX010000628.1 GCA_029287555.1 Rubripirellula sp.
CTACTTATTCAAACCATCGTCAGGAGGGCGTGTGCTGATGCGGCTCATCGGTGGCGACCTGCGGTACGACCGAGTACCGAAATCACAACAGAGCTTATTGATTCCCTCGAGTGGTTCGAATTGAGGCTTGGAAATGGCAAAACAATGGCTCAGCACCGCTGTCTGCTTCGTCGTTGTCCTGACAACATCGACGATTTCCGCGGAAACACGAAGACCCAACATCGTGATCCTGCTCGCGGATGACCTCGGTTACCAGGATATTGTCAGCACCTACGGAGACTTGAAGGACAAGGCCGCAATCTACTCGGGCACCATCGATAACACCGATCGAGCGATCGCACGTCTGTTTGAAAAACTAGAGGCAATCGACTCGGCTGAGAATACGTTGATCATCTATGCATCGGATAACGGCAGCTACCGCGATGACCGAACCGGTGGATTGCGCGGGCGCAAGGGCGTGAACTGGGAAGGCGGGATTCGCGTCCCAGGAATCTTCTCATGGCCTGGGACGATTGCCAGTGACCGCGTCTGCGACGAACCAGCCGGACTGGTCGATCTGTTGCCCACGATTTGCGGACTGCTGAGTATTAAGCAGCCAAGTGACCGACCGATCGACGGGGCCGACCTGAGCCCGATTCTGGTGGACCGGGCGAACGATTGGCAACGACACCAGCCACTGTTTTGGCACCTGCAGAAGTCACGACCGATCGTCGCCATGCGGGACGGTGATTTTTCGTTAGTGGCCGAGCCTGACTACGATTTATCCACGAACAACATGTTCCAGGAAGCGTGGATTCCCCTCATCAAGCATGGATCCTATAGACGATTTCAACTCTTTGATTTATCGCGAGACCCCAATCAGACGCGCGACCTGTCGAGCGAGCAACCGGAGCGTCTGAAACGAATGAAGACCAAGCTACTCGAGATCAACGCCAGCATCATGTCCGACGGTCCTGACTGGCAAGCGAAGCAACGCTAAACGCGCAACTTCACCCTTCACCCTTCACCCTTCACCCTTCACCCTTCACCCTTCACCCTTCACCCTTCACCCCGCCGATCGGCTCGACAGGATAACCAGGATCACGGCACTGGTGAGAACGATGGCCCCGGCCGCCCGCGTCAACATGACGGCGGAGGAATGCTCACTTTCAGCACCGCCCCAGATCTTGGCAATTGCCCAGGCCAACAGCACTCCCCAGAGACCGCGTAACGCGTAAACGACATTCACCCGGGCGGCATCACCGAAGACCGCCACCGCCACGACAATGCAAATCGCTTGCATCGAGATGAAAAAGCAGCCCAACAACAGAGTTCGGAGCACGTGCGGTTGACGCAGTACGTCCCACCGCGCCCAGGGCAACATGGCGAGCGAGGAGAGCCCGACGATCCAGAAGACGATGGGAATGAACCGGCCGGCACCCCAACTCGGCGCCCATCGCTGGATGAGTACATCACAGGTCGCGAAGGAAACGGCGGCGGAAAGAGCGAGAGCGACGGTGAACACAATCCTCTTAGGGTGGCCTCGACCGGTCCATTGAATCATCGCGATTCCGATCGTCGCCAACACCGCGGCATACCAGACCGCCATGGGGAGTTCCTGCAACTTAAAGGCGGTCAGAAGCAGCGCCACGAATACCACTTTGACGCCAAAGACCGGCGTCGCGATCGAGACGTCACCGCGTTCAATCGCCGCAAACGTCAACGTTAGACCGAGCATGAACAGGCCCGCAATCACGGCGGGCTGCCACAGTAGCGGCCACCCTCGAAAGGTCCCACCCAGACTCCACAGAACGGAAAACGCAAGGCAGGAGGATAGATTGGTGACCAGCAGCGTCGTGATCGGGCTGACCCCGGCAACGCCCGCTCGCTTAATCAATATCAGGCCGACGACGAACAGGAAACTCGCAGCCAGCGGCAATAGAAGGTGCATGTTGAAAAAAACCATACACCTTGCGCGGGCGATCGCGAACCCGGGCGTTTCATGCCACGCGGTCACGTCCCCAAGCTCGCCTCCATTCTCCGCCAGCGTCTCAGCCGGCTCGCACCGCCACGGTTGGGAACTGCTCAGCCCTTCTCGCTTGTGATATAACGAGTTTCATATCCCGAGCAAAGCAGCACGAGTTTTTGCGTGGTTTGCTTCAAACTCCGAATCATCGATTCGGACTCCTTTGTCGTCCGGGAAAGTACGACTCTACCTATGTAGTGATTCACCGTAAAAACGGAGAGCGAGATGGCGATTGCATTGAAGGAAAACCCAGAGGGCAAGCTCTTGGAAGTCGTGGCGAGCGGAAAGCTCTCGGCGGACGACTACGAGAACTTCGAACCGGCGGTCGACGCACTGATTGAACAAGTCGGGAAGATTAACGTTTTGTTC
Organism: Rubripirellula sp.; assembly: GCA_029287555.1. Lineage (GTDB taxonomy): Bacteria > Planctomycetota > Planctomycetia > Pirellulales > Pirellulaceae > Rubripirellula. The sequence goes on from JARFQX010000628.1 coordinate 2,375, forward strand.
ACCATGCATGATTTTCATGGCTGGGATCTTGGAGCGGTGTGGGAAGACATCAAGTTTGCGACCAAGCATTGTTCGGACATCCACAAGATCGCGATGGTGGGCGAGAGCGATTGGGAAAAGTGGATGTCGACCATCTGCAAGCCGTTTACCATGTCGAGCATCAAGTATTTCGAAGCAGGCCAAGAAGCCGAAGCTCGCCAATGGTTATCGGAGGCGTAGTGCTTTGTCAGAACTCAAAAATTGGGTTGAACCGGGGTTGGGAAAAGGGGTCAGACACCAAAAGTGCGAAGCACCCGAAGGGCCGTCCCGGCTTTTGGTGTCTGACCCCTTTTCCCGGCCACCCAAAATCCAAGGTTTGACAAAGCACTAGTGCCAGGCCTCGAACCGCCCGGCGGTAGCCCGCGGAGTCGGCATAGCGGTACGGAGGCTTGAGTGAGAAGCGGCCGAATTGCTCAGCTCGCGGAACTCGGCGTTGGTGGATGCCGAGGGCCTTCGTGGGTGGCACGCCACTCACCGGCAAGTGCCCCCTTTTAACGCAGCCCCACCCGGTATTCCTTTCCAAATCGCCGCGGCCGGGTTAGAGTGAAAGAAGAGACGATTTCGAAGGTGTATTGAAGCGAGGTGATGTGCTGATGCGACGCGTATTGGGATTGCTTTTGGTGGCAATGGTGCTGGTGGCGACACCGATGGTTCCCGCCGATGCACGCACTTGGAAAGACGTCACCGGGATCTACAAGATTGAGGCCGAGTTGATTGGTTTCAACGACCAAATGGTGATCCTGCAGCGCGAGAACAAAGAGCTCGGAGCGATTCCAATCACCAAATTGTCAGCGGAGGACCGCGAGTACTTGAAGAGCAAGGAGGCAATGGAAACGCACGACCAGAATCTCGGCACGATGCAGACCTGGACCACGGTCAACGGGCTGAAGGTGATCGGTCGCATCGTTGACTACGCGCAGCGGGAGGTGACGATTCAGCGTCGGCGGGGCAAACTTTACGTCAACGACCAGCAGTACGACAATCTGCCGCCGGTCTATCAGAAGATGCTGTTGGCGGTCGTTCAGCATTTCGAGGACTTTACCGTTACCAACAAGGCAGATTTGGATCGCTGGGTGTTGGGCCTCAAAGGACAACCCAAGAAGTACAACCTCGAAGGCGTCATCGTCGAACTAGAGAACGGCGACGAGTATGGCGTGCCCTTCTTCCTGTTTGCCGAGAATGACCGAAGTCTTCTTGAAGCGGGCTACAGCGCTTGGCTGGAAGAACACGGCATCGCAGCGAACGACGCGACCTCTCCCAACGCGCCCGAGTACACCAGCCCGAACGAGCACCAACTGCGATTGCAGTCGCTAGCCGCCGCCTATCACCAGGACCAACAGGTCAATCAACAGATTGCGATGATGAACTTGAACCTGCAGGCGATTCAAGCAGGATTAACTTCCGCCTGGGAAGTCACGCTCTATCCGGGTGCCGGCAATCCCTATCCACCGCGATGGGTCGTCACGATGGGCCGCAACAGCGAGATCGCCACACAAATGGCCATTCAGCAAAGCCCCAGTTACGTGTGGATGCCAGGTCCCGTACGCCGCGTCAGCAACTAAGTTGAGCCTGTTAGTGCGGGAGGCACGGAATGTGAAAGCCTGGGGACGCAAGTCCATCCTTTTGAAGCGGTCATTTCTCGTCTGCCGAAATTTCCGTGTGGGTACACGTAGAAATCTGTTTTGATAGCTGCGGAGCAGCGGTGGCTGATAGCCTGGGGTGAACAAACCGAGCGACAGCGAGTGTTCGTGTAACCCCAGGTCTTGAAGCCACAAACAAGCTC
>JARFQX010000434.1 GCA_029287555.1 Rubripirellula sp.
TCCATGTTGATCGTCGCGCCCAGTGGGATCACGAACTCCGTCGAATCCTTGCTCACCCCGGCTTCTTCGGCACATTCCATCGTCACTGGAAGCGTCGCCGAAGAACTCGCGGTCGAGAATGCCGTCAGCACCGCCTTGGACATCTTGATGAGGAACCGATAAGGATTCTCGCGTCGGATCCACCAGAAAATCATCGGCAGGACGAACATCGCGTGCACGAGTAGTCCGATCAGCACGGTCGACACGTACCAGCCGATTTGTGCAAGCTCGGCAACGAAACGCTCATCGGCGGCAGCCTCGCCAAAACGAGCGGCGACCAGGCAGAAGATGCCAACCGGCGCGATGATCATCAACAACATCACAAATCGCATCAGCGCCGCGTTGGCCTGCTCGATCAAATCCGTCAGTGTGCTCACTTCGCGGTCCATCGTGGTCAGCATCGCGCCGAACAGGATCGCGAAGACGATGATGGGCAACAGCTGTGTCTCCATCGCCGAGGCAAACAAATTATCGGAGACGAGCATCAACAGCAGGTTCTTGAGGATCCTCCCGACGGTGGGTGACTCCGCGGTACCGTCGGGCAAGTCCCCCAACACTTCACTGACCTGTGCTCGCGAGAGCCCGGTCTGTTCCTGAAGCGTGACGATGATCTCCTCTTTGGGTGAACCTAGAGCTCCCTGAGAGTACTGATCGAGGACAGCACGATCGACGGCTCCTTCGCCCGGCCGAATCAGGTTGACCAAGGCGATCCCGAGGATCACCGCGAGAACGGTGGTGCAGAGGTAATATCCAATTGCAGCCGCACCGGGACGCCCCAATTTCCGCACGTCGCCCAATCCGAGCACCCCACTCAAGACCGACGTGAATACCAACGGCACAACGATCATTTTGAGCAGACGCAAGAAGATCTCACCCCCGACTTCAAACGACTGGGCGAACGCCGGCGATAGAATCGCGACCACGATGGCAAGCACAATCGCGGCGCAGATCCAGTAGGTCAATCGAGTTCCATGGTTTGACTTGCCTTCAAACATCACCGGCTCCCCGTTCCATTCACAAGATTAGAATCCATTCACAAGATTAGAAAATGCCCACGACGCGTCATTCGCAAAAACGGATCGGTCCACCCGGTGTAGTCACCAAGGTAACAATCCGAGATGATAAAAAGTCCTCCAACCGGCCCCCTTGGCTCGCCCACCGCCCGCTAGCGCGATCTCTTGCATGAGTTACACGATTGTCGGCGTGATCGGACATATCGACCACGGCAAAACGTCGTTGGTCGCTGCGCTGACCGGGATCGACACCGATACGCACCCGGAAGAGAAGCGTCGAGGGATCACGATCGACCTGGGCTTTGCATCCTACACCGCTGGTGAGCATCGGTTTGCCCTCGTCGACGCGCCGGGACACCAGAAGTACATCGGCAATCTACTGGCGGGAGTCTCGGGGGTCGACCTTGGATTGTTGGTGGTCGCATGCGATCAGGGCATCCAAGCTCAGACGCTCGAGCACGCGGCCATCCTGCAGTCCTTGGGAGTTTCTAAGTTGATCGTCGCGATTTCTCGCATTGATCTGGCCGACGATCAGACGCGTGACGAGTTGATCGAGGAGCTCGACGTTTTCCTCGCCGACTACGGATTCCAAGAGATTCCCAAGGTTGCGGTCTCGACCGTCACGGGGCAGGGACTGGATGAACTGCGATCGTTGCTGCAAACGCACGCGCGGAACAAACCGCGGCTCACCGATGGCAGCTTTCGAATGCCGATTGATCGCGTCTTTACCATCGAGGGTCGAGGGGCCGTCGTGGCCGGAACTCCTTGGACCGGCGAGGTAGCCATTGGAGATCACCTGCAGTTGGCCAACAGCGGCCAGATGGTTCGAGTGCGAGAACTCGAGGTGCACGGCCAAGCGGTGGATCGCTCGCAAGCCGGACTGCGCACCGCGATGAATTTGGCGGGCGTCTCGACGTCGGAGCTAAAGCGGGGCGACGAATTGGTCACCGAGCATACGCATCCGCCGACGCGGCGGATGATCGTCCAGATGCAAATGTTCCAAGACACCCCGGAACTGCGATGCCCGGCCACCGTTCAGGTACACCTGGCAACGACTGCTTGCGCCGCGCGGATCATCGGCGTCCGGAAGTTGCGAGCCGGTCAGCGGGCGAATGTCATCATCGAGACCGATCAACCGGTGATCACGACGTATCGTCAGGCGTGCCTGTTCCGCCGCCCCTATCCGATTGGTTCCTTTGCCGGTGGACGGATTCTTGGCACCGTCGGGCCGGGCGACCGTAAAACGGCAACGCTGCTTGAGTTGGCGGAGGCCCTGCAGCGCCCGCACGCCATCGACCGACTTGTCGGTTGGATTGATTTTCGCGGCGAGTTGGAAGCCGATCCGGTCTGGGCCGAGTCGCAGCTAGGCATCGGTCCGAATGAACTCTCGAAACTCGCCCAACAGGCAGTGGCTGAGAAACGCGTGGAATCGATCGACGGGCGGCTGGTCTCGTTGCCGACCATCGACCGAGTCAACCGCGCCATCACGGCCTTGCTCGCTGGGCACGCCGAATCGGAAGAAGACGCGTGGTTAGACGAAGAGTCGCTGGTCCGCCGCATCGGCTGGGTTTCAGCGGGCGTGGTGAGGCGTCAACTGGAACGATTGATCGAGGAAGACAAGGTAGTTCGCGTCAATCGCATGGTTGCGCTCGCCTCGGAGCAGACCGTTTTAAGCAAGAAGCAGCGGACTAGAATGGATCAGATCCTGGAAGTCTTTCACGACGCCCGGACGCCCCCCACCGTGAAAGAGTTGGTTCAACAGTTCAGCATTTCCCAGGACGCTGTTCAATCGTTGCTAAGGTTCGCCACACAACAGCGGATTCTGATGGATCTTGGCAGTGGCTTCTTCATCGAGCGAGAAGTCTGGGAGAAACTGATGGGCGAACTGGCAAAGCGTTTCGAACAAACGGGCGAATTATCCGTTGCCGAAATCCGCGATCAATGGAAGATCACGCGGAAGCACGCGATTCCCATTCTCGAGTACTGCGATCGCCATCAATGGACGGTGCGGGAAGGGGACAAGCGGCGTCTTGGACCGTCCCTCCGCGATTTTCGGATAGCCAGTCAAGATAGTCATCAGGAGGAGCAAACGATTGAGTAGAGCGGAGAAGCTTCGAACGTTGCCGGCGGTTGACGAGCTCTTGCGAGATGCGGACCTCGCGGATCTTCATCAGCGGTTTCCGCGCACCATTTTGGCGAGTTGGATTCGCGCGGCAGTCGATCGCCTCCGGCAAGAAATCCTGGACGATTCGCGGCGCGACACCACGGATTTGCGAACGGCGGTGATCGCCGAGGTGCGACAACAGTCGGCTCGCGAAATGGGGTCCGCGATCCAGCCGGTGATTAACGCGACCGGGATCATCCTGCACACAAACCTGGGCCGCGCGCCACTCTCTTCACGAGCGATCGAGCGAGTCGCCGCGTCGGCGGGTTACAGCAATGTCGAACTCGATCTGCATTCGGGCAAACGCAACCAGCGTGGCCAGCGCGTGTCCCGGTTGCTTCAACATTTG
>JARFQX010000642.1 GCA_029287555.1 Rubripirellula sp.
GCTTCGAGCAAAATGCGAGCAACTTCTTCGTCAATCAACTCCTGAGTGTGCTCGCTGAACTGGCGGGACTGATGAATCTCACGACCCAGGAATGGATCTTCGTCGCTGGTTTTGTAGCTTACCGGCCCGATTATGGGACTCATGCCCCAGTGCGTCACCATCCGCCGGGCAATACTCGTAGCCCTTTCAAGATCATTTTCAGCTCCGACGCAAGTCTCGGTATAAATGATCTTCTCCGCCGCTCGACCTCCGAGCAGCACAATCAACTGGTGGTCAAGTTCCTTCTTGCTGATGCTCAGACGGTCTTCATTGGGCACGTACTGCGTGACCCCCAAGGCGCGACCTCGCGGAATGATGGTTACCTTGTGGACGACGTGGGCGCCATCGAGATGCCAGGCGGTCAAGGTATGGCCCGCTTCGTGATAGGCCGTCTTTTCCTTTTCGCTCTCCTGCAACACCTCTTCCCGCTTGGCACCCATCAAGATCTTGTCTCGGGCGTAGTCAAAATCGCTCATGTCAACGATTTTCTTGTCCTGACGGGCTGCCCACAGCGCTGCTTCGTTGACCATGTTACGAATGTCGGCACCGGTTAAGCCAACCGTTCCGGCTGCGAGACGATGCATATCCACATCGTCGGCCAGGGGTACGTCACGCACGTGAACCTTGAAGATCGCTTCTCGTCCCTTCATCGTCGGCCGACCAACGGTGATGTGACGATCAAATCGCCCGGGACGAAGCAGGGCGGGATCGAGCACGTCGGGGCGGTTGGTTGCGGCAATCACGATCACCGCTTGGTTGCCCGTGAAGCCATCCATTTCGCCGAGAATCTGGTTCAGCGTCTGCTCGCGTTCATCGTGGCCGCCTCCCAAACCGGCACCACGTTGCCGGCCCACCGCGTCGATTTCATCAATGAAGATAATGGCCGGGCTATTCTCCTTTGCGGTCTTGAACAGATCTCGAACGCGGCTGGCACCGACCCCCACGAACATCTGGATGAATTCACTGCCGTTGACCGAAAAGAAGGGGACGCCCGCTTCACCTGCAATCGCTCTGGCAAGCAAGGTCTTCCCCGTGCCTGGTGGTCCGTTAAGCAAAACACCCTTCGGGACGCGCCCGCCGAGCTTTTGGAACTTCTCAGGCGTCTTCAAGAAATCGACGATTTCTTGAAGGTCGGCTTTGACTCCTTCCAATCCGGCAACGTCTTTGAACGTCACCATCTTCTCGCTGGCTTCGAATCGCTTGGCCGGACTCTTGCTGAATCCAGACAAGAAACCGCCCCCCATGATGTCGCTGCGAGTGCGACGGAGCATCATGAATAGGAAGAATAGAATCCCCAGCGGCAGACCGATCAGGGCGATGAAGTAGAGAATCTGCTGCGTGTTGTCGGGATCGAGATAGTCATATTCGACGTCAGCTTCCTTGAGCTGATTCTCAAGCTGGACAACCCAACCGGCATCGTTGGAACGATTGAAGACAAACTTGTTGAGGTACTCGGTCGGTGCTCCCTCGCTCGCTGCAGCGGTTTCGTCCGCCTTTTCGCCCGCCTCGTCCTCGGTGGGAATTTCCGGACGCGTCACGAAGGTACCGTAAACCCGGCGATCACCGATGCTGACGCTCTCGACATTTCCCCGTTCCAGTTCCTGCTGGAAGAAGCTCGCCGAAATCAGAGAGCGTTCCTCGCCGCGGTTGTAGAACAAAAGGACGACGAGACCCGCCAGAATCAGCGCGATAAACAGCGAATTGTTACCGCGTCGATTCTCTTGGGGCTCCGGACCGCCGGATTCATTTTGATCGGACTTCTTTTCCATTTCCTGCCTTTTGAGAGTCAGGACCAGTTGGGGGAGCAGCCGGGATCGGCGCTCCGATTGGGACCACCATCGCGGGCAGCCAGATTCTTCCTCCCGAATCGAACGCTATTGTAGTGATTCGCTGCGAAAGTGACTAACCACCGAAGCGGGTGTCACCCTCCAGGCGACGACGTGCTGCCGATGCGGGCCAGGGAAAGCCAATTCGGGTCGACAAACTGCCCTTTTTCTGCTGCTTCGGCCAAATCCTCCGCCAGGGCGTTGAGATCGCTTCGGCGTATCTGTTCAATCTGCTCTGCCGAGTAACCATCGCGGAATAGTCGCCAAGTCCAGTAGGCGTCTGTTTGCTCCCAGCCACCGACAGTATCAGCTTTCGGCAAGTTGGCGGAGGTGGCTGAGTCATCAACGGAGGAGTCGCGAGTGATCGGAGGATGGCTCGGTTGGGCCGGAGCTGGCTCCTTGTCGTTCGTCGCTGCCGGTTCCTCCAGGTCGTCGATTTCTAGTTTGTCGTCGCCTTCTTGACCGCGAACGATTTCGACAATGTCATAGCCGAACTGTTCGATTGTCGCGGGTCCGATCCCGCTGATCGCTTCGAGCTGTTCGGTGGTCGTTGGCCAAGCGTTGGCGATGCGGTCGATCGTGGCATTGGTCAAGACACGAAACGCGGGGATTCCCAACGCCGCCGATGTCTTCCGTCTCCACCGCTTCAGCACTTCGGTCAACTCGGTCGCGGCCTTCCTTTCCGCAGCCGAACTCGAACCGTCGTCGGCCGACTCCCCGGCCAAACCGGTGCCCACCGAGGCTCCCGATCCGCTGCCGTCGGCCTGGTCCTCTTCGGTGCTCCGGTGGTCCGCCGGTTCAATACTCCGAGCCGCTGCCGACAAACGCTTGGCAATCGGAAACTTGATCGACACCGCGTCTGGCAGAGGCTTTCGGCCGAGCATCACCTCTCGGCCAAACTCCGTGATGTGAATCGTTGGACGCCGCTGATCAATTTCACGTTGTTCGAGGAGCCCCGCCTGAATGAGGCCATCCATGACCTGGACGACTTCGGCTTGCTTCAATGGTGTGAGTAATCCATACGTACTTAAGCGGTGCAGTTTCCACTGCTGCAATTTCTTGTTCTTCGAACCGCAAAGCATCTGGGCCACTAGATTCTTCCCGAATCGACCGTGCATGCGCGTGACGCCGCTGAGGATCACCTGCACTCCGATCAGCAAAGCGCCTCGATCCGCTTCCGACAGCTTGGAAGCATCACCGCCCAATGGTGACGTCCCGTTGGCTGATTTCGGTTGGCAGCGATCACACGTTCCGCACGGCTGACTTCCCTGCTCGCCGAAGTAGTCCAGGATGACTTTTTGACGACAACCGCTGGTGCGGGCGAATCGAATCACCGATTCCAATTTTTCGTATTCTGATGCCTTGCGTCGATCGAGTTCTTCGAAGTCGATCTCCAATTGTTCGAATGGAACATCTCGCTCAAGGACATGAACGGCACGTCCACGAAACGGTGGAACGTAATCAAAAGACTTGAGCTTCTTCAATTCACGAAGCGTGCGAACCAGTTGCTCGCGATCGACCTCGGCCAACTCCGATAAGCGTTGCGGACGCACGTACACGTCTTCGCCTCGTCTCGCTCCCACCACGGTCTCGATCGCCTGCATCACGCGTCGTCTCAGTTTCGCCTCGCGGGGCACAAAATCGAGCAGCGTCGGCGCGTCGCTGTCGATGCGGACCACCGCATGATTCGAACTGCTGTCCAAACGCCTCATCACGCCGGTCTTGGCGAGCAATGTCTCAGCCGTCCCAACGGCTTCACTTCCGTCCTTGATGTCGATCGCGTCTCGGACTTGCTCGAGCGTCAACTCGATCGGGTCCTCGGGGCGGCCGAGCAGGAACTCATAGACTTTGCGAACCGTTTCACGCGACGGGTAGCGGCTTTCGATGAAGAACTCTTGGATGTAGCGATCGCTGTAGGAGAACAAGAGCAGACATTCGCTCGGCTGGCCATCGCGTCCGGCCCGTCCCGCCTCCTGGTAGTAGGCTTCGAGCGAGCCCGGCATGTTGTAGTGAACCACGTAGCGAATATCGGCCTTGTCGATGCCCATGCCAAAGGCATTCGTTGCAACGATCGCAGCCAGGTCCCCCGACATGAACTGATCCTGGACCCTGCGGCGCTGCGCGGGATCAAGGCCCGCATGATAGACCCCGATCGGCCGCCGCGTCTTCTCCGGCAACCAATCGGCGAGCTCTTCGCATCGTTTGCGAGTCGCCGCGTAAATGATCCCCGTTCCTGTCTGCTGGCGGATGAAGTCTTCCAGCTGAGTGTCCTTGTCGCGATCGGCTTGGGGATGCGACACGCTGAATCGAAGGTTGGCGCGGGCGAATCCGGTCACGAACAACCGAGTCGAACGCAATCCCAAAAGCTCCTCGATATCACGACGCACCGCCTGTGTCGCCGTGGCCGTCAACGCGATCGTTTGGACGTTGTTCAGATAGCGCTCGCGAAATCGGCCCAACCGAGAATAGTCGGGTCGAAAGTCATGTCCCCACTCGCTGACGCAGTGAGCTTCGTCGACGGCTAACAGGCTGATCTTGGCTTTGCTGACCGATTCCAGGAACCGACCATTGCGGAGCCGTTCCGGAGCCACGTAAACGAGGTCCAACTGACCCGCCGCCATCACATCCATGACTTCCGATTGCTCCGCCGCGGTCAGACTGCTGTTGATCAACGCAGCTCGAATGCCGAGTCTTTTCAAAGAGTCGACCTGGTCCTTCATCAGGGCGATCAGTGGCGAGACGACAATGGTTGTCCCGTCGAGGGCGAGGCTGGGAAGTTGGTAGCAAAGGCTCTTGCCGCCGCCGGTCGGCATCACGCACATCACGTCATTGCCGGCCAGCACCGCATCGACGACGTCCTGCTGTCCGGGACGGAAGGCGTCCAAACCGAAACGCGACAGGAGTGACGTCGGGTTTGTGGTGTCGACCATGACGATAAAATCCACCTCGATGTTGCCCAGCCGCAGCTGCCCAGCCTCAGTTACCCAGTGCCGCGACGTCGTTTCCCAAATCCAGCCGTCCGCCGATTATACGCCGCTCGCCGCTTGATCCAAACCGTGCCCGACCCGCGAGTTATCGCCATGCAAGCTATCACACTAATGAACCATGAGTTGCGTTTCGTCCGCGATTACCCCGATCCATCGCCACGGCCGGGCGAGGTGATCGTCGACGTCCTGCGAGCCGGCATCTGTGAGACGGATCTGCAGCTGCGACGCGGTTACATGGGATTTTCCGGAGTGCTGGGACATGAATTTGTGGGGATCGCTCGCGAGGGTCAGCATGCGGGCTGTCGAGTGGTCGGTGAGATCAATTGCAATTGCGGGCGCTGCGAGCGTTGCCGCCGCGGCCTGGGCAATCACTGCCCGAATCGCACGGTGCTCGGCATCGATCGACACGACGGTGCTTTTGCAGAACGAATGGCCGTGCCGGAAGCAAATCTGCATCGCATTCCCGATTCGATCCGCAACGTCGAGGCCGTGTTCGTGGAGCCTTTGGCAGCCGCCTTTCAGATTGGCCGCCAAGTTAATTTGGACGGTACCCGGGTCGCAATCCTTGGCGATGGAAGGATGGCGATCCTGTGCGCGCAAGTCATCGCGCATCAGTCATCTGAACTTTTGGTGATCGGAAAGCATGAAACCAAGCTAACGAGATTTCGTGACCTGAAGATTCGCACACAAACGTTGGGTGATTCTCTGGAGGCGAAGGCGTTTGATGTGGTGGTCGATTGCACTGGGTCTGCAACCGGCTTGCCCTTAGCAATTCAACTCGTTCGACCAAGGGGAACGATCGTCATGAAGACCACCGTCGCGGGGTCGCACCAGTTGTCGCTTGCCCCGATCGTGATTGATGAGGTGACTTTGGTCGGATCGAGGTGTGGTCCGTTTCCAGAGGCGATCGATGCGCTCGAGGAAAAGCGCGTCGACGTTTCTCAGCTGGTCACTCACCGGTTTCCCCTCGAACAAGCCGAACACGCTTTCTCAGCCGCCACGAAGCCGGACGCGATGAAAGTCGTCTTCGAAATCGGTGAACGAGAAGACCTTTAGAGAGACGTGATCACAGCGAGCACGAGTAGGCAGACGAGGATGACCGCAGCAACGGTGAGGGCAATCTTGAACGCTGAGTAGGGCGCCTTGCCGATCAACAATCGTTGGTCCTGGCCACAAACGACCACGCGATAGAGGTTGTTCTTGTACCGGTAGGCAAGGACGTAGGCAGGGAAGGAGAGGCGACGCGTGACCAATGCCTGAACCACGATCGACACTTTCACTTTGCGAAATCGGGTTCCCGGAATGTTGTGTTGCTGAACGTGTTGCACGGCCATGGCCCGGAGTGCCTCGGACACTTGTCGACGGGCCTCGGATCGAGGCACGTCGAACTGTTCCAGCGTGGCGTCATCGGCGCCTTCCGGTGCATCGCGCACGTCGCGCAGGTCAAGTCCGGGGCTGATCGCGTGGACCTCCTCCAGCGAGAGACCGCGTGAAGCCGAGGCGAGAATCTGGCGAAACTGGACGTCCGTTTGTCCGCAGTGCGGCGCCCAGGACGATCGTCCCGCGTTCGCGTTGGAGTCCGCGGCCCAGCTGATTTTCGAATCGGCATCGAACACCCAGGCGACCCACCACAGGGGACGCAACTCGTGCACACGCGATGCAGAAAGTAGATCCGACGGTCGGAACCAGCCCAGCGAACCCAGCCAAGATCTCAACGCCGCATGAGATTGCTCTGGCGTCACCGTGAACGGTAGGTAACCGCTCGATTGTTCCATCGGATCTTCAACGGTCTCGATCTCTACCTCGCTGCTGCAAAACGAACAAACCGGTGCCTGGCGACGGGGATCGTAGGCGATCGCGGCGCCGCAGCCGGTGCAGCGAAGAATCTGCACCGTTGTTTTGCGTTGCTCGACAGCCTGATGCGGAGCAACATGGCCACAAATGCTGCAGCGTACGTCGCCCGATTCAAGCGGCGTTCGACAGCGATCACAGACAAGTTGGGCGGTTTCCACGAGTCGATCAGTCCGCAAGCAGGAAAAGGAGGACCAACAATCCAATCAACAGCACGACTCCGGCAATCGCCAGCGAGACTTTCATGGAGCTGACCGGTACTTTTCCACCGACTCGTCCGGTTTGCCCGTTGACCAGGATTTGAAGGGGCGCTTTGTGTGGGTCGTATCGAACCGCGAACGACCAGATTGGAAACAGAACCAGGTGGATCACCTCGCGCGAGACTTTCGTTTCGAAACGGAGGCCCCGGTGCGAGTCGCCGGGCATGAAATTCTTGAGCATGACGCCCACTTTCCCTCTGGTTTCGCTGCGGGCCATCCGCAGGCAATCTTCTCGGGTGCGCGACGGTCGTTCGGCCAACCATCCTGTGATCAGGGCGGGTTGAAATCGACGCAGGGCACGCAGGTCAAAGGGTTCGATCGCCTGGAGTTCTGCATTGCCCACTCCGCGAGAAGCCGTTACGACAACGTCCATCACGTAGCAGGAGTGCCGTCCGCTCAACGGTCGCCACTCCGTCCTCGTCACCGTCCGCGTGCGCGTGACGGTGCGTCCCTTGGAGTCGGTCGTCGTGTAGGTTTGTGTTTCGGTGTAGTTCTCGCCAATGCTGGCGGAGAAGTTCGAATCGGACACCGCGCTGTAGAGATAGCCGGGCAAGTAGACACCTCGCGTCAATTCCGGCCCGGCGCGGCGAAAGTCGGAGCGAGCAAAGATGTGGCTCTTGCGAAGCCATTGCCGAACCAACTCGGTCGCCCGATCATGATCGATCACGAACCCAATCGCGAAAGATGGCCTGGGCAGATCCTTGGCTGGCGGCCGTTGGATGATCGACGACGAGGCGCAGTAGGGACAGATTGCCGTCAACATCTTCGACTCGACAATCAAACTCGAGCCGCACGATTGACAGTTGATCTCGATGTAGCCGGACTTTGCCGGTGTGACCTCAGCGGGCATCGTCAAGGGCGGTTCCTGCGGTCATTCGCTCGTCCAGCGTGTCTTTTGATGAATGATGTAGACCGTCCGACCCGCTTCCACTTACCACGAGAATGTCGAAATCGCTCCAGTCGGTCGGGCGGCTCAAAAGAAGGACACCTCATCACGAGTTGGTTGCGCCCCTTGATGGCACAACGAGGATGGCTCAACAAGGATGGCACAGCATGAGACCAACCGGGGCGCCCGAATGAACACTCCCCGCGCACTTTCTTCGGATCTACATATAAAACTGTGCGCGATTGTGACATGGTTGCCTTATTCGTGCTCGTGCTCGTGCTCAGCAAAGCGGTGCTCGCAATCGATTGGGGCGTAAAAACCGCGTCAGCCGATTCGATTATGAGCACGAGCACCGTCGCAAGCGACTGAGCACGAGCACGAGCACGAGGAGACCTACACCGCTCATCATCACGCACGCTTGTCTAGGCGGGAGCACCGAGTTGCCGCATGACGCGTTGGACGATCTTTTCGATCGTCTCGGGTGGCAGCACGAGTGATTCGTCCAGCCCGGCAACTTCCGCGACCAGTGCGTCGATTTCCCGTTGGGTCCGGGCAACGGCCTCACGTTGCTGGGGCGAGAGGGGGACGCGTCCGGGGCCAAGGTTCCAACCGCGCGACCTTGCACCGGCTCGAAAGCCTTCGGGAAACTCGCCGAGCGAGATCATGGCGTCGAACAGAGGAAGCAACTGGTACTGCAGACGCATCGCTTCGGCAATGTTGCCCGCCACCACGCTGCGATGGATGGCCCGCGTCAATTCCGGAACGACGCCGCTGGTTGCGTTCGTGCCGCCGTCGGCGCCGGCGATCAACATGGGTGCGAGGGATGCATCCCAACCGGTCAAGAACGTGAACTCATCACGCATCGGTCGAATGGCGGCGATCATTCTCATCATATTCGGCAGGTCACCGCTGCTGTCTTTGATGCCAACGACACGCGGACACTCCGAAGCGAGTCGAATGACCGTGGCGACATCGATGGGGGAGGCGAACAGCGGGATGTTGTAGACGGTGACATCAATCGAAACGCTGTCGGCGATCTCGCGAAAATAGGCGTAGACCCCTTCGCTGCTGAGCCGATAGTAGAACGGCGCGACGATTGCGACGGCACGGACCCCCATCTCGGCGTAAGCCTCGCACGCCTCAATGGTCGCCTTGACATTGGCTTCGGCCGCGCCGGCCAAGACCGGAACTCGCCCACCGGCCTGTTCGGCAACCACTTGGACAATGCGGCGGCGCTCCTCCGCCGTGAACCGAACAAACTCGCCGGTGCTGCCGTTGGGATAGAGCCCGTCCACTCCACGATCGATCAACCAATCGACGTAACCTCGAAGCCGTTCTTCGTCGATGCGTCCCGCCGAATCAACCGGGGTGATGTTCGGAGTCAGGATCCCTGTGATTCGTTCGGGCATGGTCGATCGAAAGGAGGTATTACGAAGTCACGCCTGGAGGTCTGCGTCTGCAAATCGCGTCGGACGGCCGCCAGTGAAACTGGGCGTTTGGCCGGCCCCGCCAGCAAGCGGGACCGGTCCGGCCCTCAACCCTAGCTCGAGATCCCTAGCTCGAGATCTCAAATCAGCGACGCGATCACCAAGGCGACGACGCTCATTAATTTCAAAAGGATGTTGAGCGAGGGGCCGGAGGTGTCTTTGAAGGGGTCGCCGACGGTATCGCCAACCACGGCCGCCTTGTGTGCGTCACTGCCCTTGACCAACATCTCTCCATCGCGGTCGTATCCCTCTTCGATCATCTTCTTGGCATTATCCCAAGCACCACCCGCGTTGGATTGGAAAAGGGCCATCAGCACGCCGCTCACCGTCACGCCCGCGAGCAGTCCACCGAGCATCAAGGCATTGGTATTTCCCTCGGCGCCGACCAACTTGGGAATGAAGCCGAAACCGACTGGAACGAGTACGGCGACGAGGCCGGGAACGATCATCTCGCGGATCGAAGCCCGGGTCGAAATCGCCACGCACTTGGCGAACTCCGCCTTGCCATCGGCGGCCAGGAACGCGTCTCGATCGGATTGTGACCACTCCTCTAGAGTTTTTCCAGGATTATTGTTCATGGCGATCAACGCCTGTTTGAGTTCCGGAATATCGGCGAATTGCCGCCGCACCTCTTGGATCATTGCCATGGCGGCCCGGCCCACGGCATTCATTGACAGCGCCGAGAAGAGAAACGGAAGCATCCCGCCGACAAACAGCGATGCCATCACGTAGGGATTGTTGATGCTGATCGATTCGATCGGCGTGTCCGGATGGGTCGCGTTGTAGGAAGTGATATAAGCCGCGAAGAGAGCCAGGGCCGTCAGCGCGGCCGATCCGATAGCGAATCCCTTGCCAATCGCCGCGGTCGTGTTCCCCACGGCGTCCAATTTGTCGGTACGCTGGCGAACTTCGCTTGGCAGTTCGGCCATCTCGGCGATCCCGCCCGCGTTGTCAGAGATCGGTCCGTAAGCGTCGACGGCCAACTGGATCCCCGTGTTGGAAAGCATTCCCACCGCCGCGATCGCGATGCCGTACAGCGACGCCATCTGATAGGCCCCCACGATCGCCACGGCAATGATCAGAATCGGAATGGTGGTCGACATCATGCCCACGCCGAGCCCCGCGATGATATTCGTTGCCGGTCCCGTGACCGACTGGTGAACGATCGATTTGACGGAGCGGGTTCCCGTGCCGGTGTACCGTTCGGTCACCATGCCGATGCCGAGTCCGGCGGCAAGCCCAAACAGGATCGCGAAGAAGACTCCGTTGCTGGTGTACTCGAAACCGCCGTAAGTCCAGGACGATGGCAGCATGAAGTTGATGATCAAGTAGGTCAGCACCAACAGAATCGCCGCTGAACCCCATTCACCCATGTTCAATGCGCGATGTGGGTCGCCACCGTCTTTGACCTTCACAAAGAAGGTGCCGGTAATCGAAGTCAAAATGCCGACGCCCGCCAGGACCAGCGGCAACAGCACCGCCGACAAGCCGTAGAGTTCATCTAGCCCTTGGCTTTGAAAAACTGTGTAGAAGGAGGCTCCCAAAACCATCGTTCCAATAATCGAGCCGACGTAAGACTCAAACAAGTCGGCTCCCATCCCGGCGACATCACCGACGTTGTCCCCCACGTTGTCCGCGATCGTGGCGGGATTGAGCGGGTGGTCCTCCGGAATCCCCGCCTCGACTTTCCCGACTAAGTCCGCCCCGACATCGGCGGCTTTCGTGTAGATGCCCCCACCGACGCGAGCAAACAGGGCAATCGAGGAGGCTCCAAACGAAAAACCGGTGACAACGTTGATCACTCGCGTCAGGCTCGATTGGCTGTCGATCCCAAACACATTCGAGTAAACGACAAACAATACGCTCAAACCCAGCACACCGAGTCCGACGACGCCCATCCCCATCACCGAGCCGCCCGCAAAGGCCACTTCCAACGCCGGACCGAGACCGCTGCGCGCTGCATTGGTGGTCCGAACGTTTGCACGCGTTGCTACCTTCATCCCCACAAAGCCTGCCAACGCCGAACAGATCGCACCGAGCGCGAAGGAGGCAGCGATCAGCGGCGAAGAATTTTCGCCCTGAGTCGTCCCGCTGTAAGCGAGCAGCACAGCAACCGCCACCACGAACATCGTCAGGATCGAGTACTCCGCCTTCAGGAACGACATCGCTCCCTCGGCGATGTTGGCCGCGATACGGGCCATCCGTTCGGTTCCCACTTCCTGGCGTGAGACCCAAGACGATTTCCAGAAAGTAAAAACCAACGCGGCAATGCCGAACAGCGGAATCAGGTAGGCGATCGAAGGGATTCCGGTGGTACCCGGGGGCACGGACACCGCATCGGCGGCATCGGGCGACTCGGCGCCGACCTCTGCACTCGGGGCCTCCTCTGCGCTCGGGGCCTGTTGCGCAGTGGCGGCCTCCGTCGCTTCCTGCAACGCCAACGCGTCCAAGGGGGTCAGGGCAGAGACAAGAAAAAGAAGCAAAGAGAATGACCTGATCATTGCCGGCATGATGTCTTTCTTTTCTCGCGTGGATGGCAACCGCACCGAGTACCGCTCCGGAGTTGTTTTGGAGCTCTCCGCAGGGGGTTTCTCGTCGGTTATGGAACTTGAAGCAACCGTGAGGGTGGCATTATGGGCCAACTCGCCGACATTTGAATATATGGACTTGCGGTTTAAAGTTCCCCCGAAGCGAGGATTCAACCTTGGTTCGGATCACCGCGGTGACAAGGAGCCCCGATCGTCCGTAAAAAAGCGGCACGCGAGCGTGTACTGACCCAAATGCTCGAGCCAACGCAGCGGCCAATTCAGCGCGCGCCTGCGTCATTTTTTCCTACAAGATCTTCATTCTCGACCCACTTTTTTGCGCCCTCGATGGGGTGGCCCGCGGTGCGGCGTCGTCGAACCGATCGATAATGTCAGCCGCTTCTTGATGCCTACGTCGAATTGCCGGCGCCCTTGTCTACTTTCACGAACTGGTTACTGCCAGGGAACCGCGCCGCCTCGTTGGATGTGCAATTGCAGTCGCCTGACCATCTCGCGAAGCTCTTTCGGTCGCTCTTGGGCCAAATCCGTGGTCTCGTTCGGATCAATACTCAAGTCGAACAGTTCCAATTGGCTTGTGGGCAAATTGTGGACAAGTTTCAGGTCGCCCCAGAGCAGTCCTTCAATCGTCAATCCGGCGTAACGGATTCCGCCTTCGCGTCGGACAAAATAGACCTCTCGCTCGGGCCAAGCGTGATCGGGGTCGGCCAACAGCGGTCGCAGCGAAATCCCATCGATCGGTGCATCGACCCGGCCTCCCGCTAGTTCGACGAGCGTGGGGAGAAAATCCGCCGTGGTGCAAACGGCGTCGGTCGAGCTCGCTGCCTTGGTTTCGCCCGGGACTCGGATGCAGCCCGGAATCCTTAGACCTCCCTCATACATCGACTGCTTCCCGTCGCGTAAGGATCCATTGTTCGCGCCGACATTGATTTGGCCCCCGTTGTCGCTGGTGAAAACAACGATGGTACGCTCATCCATTCCCGAATCTCGCAGCGATCGGAGGACCCGACCGATCCCGGCGTCCATGTGTTCGATCAAAGCGACCAACTTGGCCCGACGATCGGTGATTCCCGGTTGCCTCGACTTCACCTTTTCCAACCAATCGCTGGGCGGCTGAATCGGCGTATGCGGAGCGTTGTAGGCCAGGTACAAGAACCACGGCTGTGCCGCTCGATCGCCCTGCGAACTTGATTCGATGAACTCAACGGCCCACTGCGAGAACAAATCGGTTGCGTGGCCCCGGGGATCGATCTCCTCCCGGTCCTTGCGCATGTAGTTGTTGCCGTGTCGAAGGTGGTTGTAATAGTCATCCATCATGTCGCCGAGAAACCCGTGAAAGCTGTCGAAGCCATGATTCATCGGGTGGTCTTCGTCCTCGAGCCCGAGATGCCATTTGCCGATCGCGGCTGTGCGGTAGCCGAGTTGCCCAAGTCGCTCGGGAAGTGTCTCGGTAAAGGTCGTCAAGTTTCCCCAGCTATTGGCGGGGTCCGTTCGGATCACGCCGGGAACTCCTACCCGATCGGGGTAGCACCCGGTGATGACCGACGCCCTCGTCGGCGAGCAGACTGGACAATTCGCATAGAGGCGGTTGAGTTTCAGCGAGCTCGCGATGAGGGAATCGAGATGCGGCGTCCGCATGTCCTTGCTGCCAAGACAGCCCAAATCCGCAAATCCCAGGTCATCAACGATGATGAGCAATACGTTGGACTTGAACTCGCCAGGATCCTCGGCGTGAGCCTCCGATGCCAAATAGGCCGACCATGCCAGGCAACCAAGGAAGAATGTGACGAGGGTCGTACGGGAAATCCGGATGGGAGACACAGTGGGCGGGACCTTATGATGGAAGGGGTGAAATGAGGGCTACCATGGTAGCGGTTAGCCACCGCATTTTGTTGACCCAAGGACGCCTGGAAACTAGACTCAAGGAGCGCTGGTCTTTTCTGTAACTTTTTTATTTGCAACTACTTAGCAGCCACGCGGTGACCGCCGCGGTCGTTGGGCTGTTGAATATTGACTTGTCGGCTCGCTTACGGGGTGCGCTCGTTGTGAACCGCGGGAGCAAGGTCCGGCATAATCGGGCCGTCGCCGTGCCGCCGGGAACGGTGATATCAGCTCCGATTGAGTACGATTGGCGTCCCTCAGTTTTTCACTTTCAAGCGTTGATTGCGAGAATCGTCGATAGCAAGAGGCTCGGGGACATCAGGATTGGATCTCTTGCCCACTTCGAGTAACGGTAGATGTCTTCGGAAGAATCGATCCGAACGGATGCTTCGACCATCCACCGCCGCGGTGACCTAGGTGACCAGCAGGATCTCGGTGGTGCGGCGGGGGCTTTGGATGTGCCGAGCGTCGAGGCGGAGCAGATCGCTCAGGCCAAGACCGTCATCCGTGGCTCATCACGCAGTGAGACGCCCGCTCGTGCCGACAGCCTCGATCGCTCTCCCTCGGCCGTGGCCCAAGTGCTGCTTGGCCAGCATCTCAATCACTTCTTACTCGAGGAGATGATCGGTGGGGGCGGAATGGGAGCGGTGTTTCGAGCCCACGACGAGCAGCTCGATCGAACCGTCGCCATCAAGGTGATTCCGTTCGTTGGCGATGATCCCGACCTCAAGCGGCGATTTCGCAACGAAGCTCAGAGCGCGGCGAAGCTCGACCATCCTCGGATCGCCCGCGTGTTTGATGTCGGCAGTCACGGTGATTGGCACTACATCGTCTTTGAATACATCGAAGGGACGAACATTCGTGACTTGGTCTCGCAGGACGGAGTGCTCTCAATCGATGACGCGGTTTTCTATACCTCGCAGTTGGCCGAAGCGTTGCAGCACGCGGCCGATCGCGGCATCGTGCATCGAGACATCAAGCCCTCCAATGTTCTGATTGGGTCCGAAGGGCTGATCAAGCTTGTCGACATGGGACTCGCTCGATCGGAGAACCTGGATCTCAGTGAAGACATGACCGCGAGCGGTGTCACGTTGGGGACCTTCGATTACATCTCACCCGAACAGGCCCACGATCCCCGAGATGCGGACCTGCGCAGCGACATCTACTCGCTCGGTTGCACGCTGTACTTCATGTTAACCGGCTCACCGCCTTATCCCGGTGGGACGATGCTGCAGAAGTTGCTCAGCCACGGCAACGCGCCTCCGCCCGATGCGCGGGATCTGCGTGAGGAGATCAGTGCGAACCTGGTGGCCGTGATTCGCAAGATGTTGGCCAAGAAGCCAGCCGACCGCTACCAGAGCGCCACCGACTTAATCGCCGACCTTCGCGAGGTGGCCTATCGCGATGGCCTGACACGTTCCCAAACCCTAAGTCCGGTGGCGATCACTCCGTCGCGGCCGATCGTATTGTGGTTGGAGCGACACGCCCCTTGGATCGTCGCGGCGGCCTTGCTGATCGCCAGCGCGGGATGGCTGCAACTTGAATCGGCGGCATTTCGCGAACGGGTTGCGATTCCCGAGGATGTCCAGCGGCCCCGAGCCGAGTTGCGTCCGGTGGTCGATCGAGCGTCACCCACCGATGTCGTCGCCCCGCTGGCCGATCGACTCGAAATGTCCGAGCGTCCCGACACCGAAGCCGATGCCGAAGCCGGTGAGCAGGAAGTGGTTCAAGACGAGAGCCTTTCTCCCTTTGGTCCGCCGGAGCAACCGCCGCGATTCGAATTGAATGCGCCCGAACTATTCTTGGGATCCGATGAGGCCTCGGAGCTCGACGAGGAGGTGGCGTCGTCGCCTTTCGATCCATTCGCCACGCCCGAATCGGATCGATCGACGGGTGAATTCGCCGAGCGACCTGATATCGGTGTCGTGCGAATCGTTGGACCCGGCTACCTTCCGGACTTTGATCTCGAAAGCGAGGGAATCGCAACGGCAACGTCGCTCGGCGAAGCGCTTGAATTGGCGGCCCAGTACGAATCGACCAGCCGTATCGAGATTGCCGTGCCGGTGGTGTACTGCAGTGAACCGGTGCGACTGGAGGTTGACGACCTGCTGATTACATCGACCGTCGGCGGTAGCGCGATCGTTTTTCAACCTGCTGACTCGGTTGCCATGGCGCGATCGAAGATGTTCAGCATCGGTTCGCATCCGGTTGTGTTCGAAGACATTCACTTTGTTTGGAACGTGCCCAGCGGCGACCTCGACGGCGGGACGTTGTTCGAGCTGAACGACAACGACCTGGTCCGGCTAACCGACTGCAGCATCACCGTCAGCAATCCGACTTTGAGAGATGAGGTCTACGCGTTCGAATTGATTACCGACCCCGGTCGGTTCCCAAGGCGCGAGGGGGGCGACCTCGAAGAGTTTCCGCCGGTGTGGTTGGAATTGAACAATGTTATCGTGCGGGGCCAGATCACGATGCTGCATATGGATTACGCCGCCAAGTTAACGTTGGAGTGGGATAACGGGTTGCTGGCGGTCAGCGAGCGGATGATCGATACGGCGGGAGCCAGGCTTGAGCCGGCGACGGCTGCCGGCACGATTCGATTGAAGTTTTGGCGGGTCACGGCGCACGCTCCCGAAGGAATCTTCCTGATGCGGGTGGGGGTCAGTGGCGCCTTTGCGGTGCCGGTCGATCGAT
>JARFQX010000667.1 GCA_029287555.1 Rubripirellula sp.
GTCGGGTCTTCCTCCTTGATTCCTTCCTTGGCCCCGGGAAGTCCGACCTTCAGCAGGCCGGTGCGCAAGGGTGACTGACCCGTTAGGAATGCGGCACGGCCCGCCGTACAACTCTGTTGCCCGTACCAGTCGGTGAACTTGGCCCCCTCATTGGCGATACGGTCGATGTTGGGCGTCTTGTAGCCCATCATGCCGTCGTTGTAGGCGCTGGGATTGAACCATCCGATGTCATCGCCCCAGATGACAACGATGTTTGGCTTTTCAGCAGCGAACGCGCCTGCTGAGCCTAGGAACGCAACAACAAGGAGCAGCAGTCGGCTCACAGCTAGATGATTCGGCAACATAAGAAGTTCCTCGTGAGTTCGGTAATAAGTCCTCGGCCGCGAAATGGCCGAAAGCCGATCCTATTCGAAGGCCGGGCTATAATCTATTCACTTTTCGTCATTCGATCATTACCTTTTCATGAATCGGACAACGTCCCGCCACCTCACTGCGGTCAGGCGACGCCACCTCGACCGGTTTTCGCCACAGATGATGGATTCAGTAATTGAGTCCGCGGAGACGGAACATATTCAATTGGGCCGGGGAGAATTCAGTGGTGATGTGCTTCGCGTCCTGTCTGACGATAAGGTCCTGGATTCCGGGATTTACAGCAAGTCGATTCTTGGATACGCCGGCATGCCGCAGGAGCGCGTGAGCCTAGGCTTTGTGGTGCCAGCCCAGAACGGAGGAATACTTGAGGCGTGCAAACTGGAGAGTCCAACGTTTTTTCTGTACACCGAGGGTGCGGAACTGGATTGCCGGCTCGAACCAGGCACTCGTTGGCTTGTGTTTCAAGTTCCTCGAAAACAACTGGAGGCCTGCGGACTCACGGTACCTACCGCTTGCAGTGGACCACTGAGGTGGGCTTCCGCACAATGCGGAGGATTGATAAACGAGGGCCTGAGAATTCTGAACGATCTCAATGTATCCAGCGATACGGATTCGGATGCTTGCGCAAGCGGCGCAGAGGACCACTTTGATGGTCTGCTCGCAGCATTCGCGAGTGCATTCTCACCAGAATCTTTGGGACTCTGTTCCAAGTCCTCGAGTCGCCAACGGCAATTGATACGTACGATTCAGGACTACGTAGACGCACATCTCGCCGAGAAACTGCGAGTCATCGATCTCTGTACGATCTCTGGCGTTAGCTATAAGACACTCGAACGAGCCTTTCTCGTCGTTCTTGGTATTACTCCTCGGCAATACATCTCGGTTTGTCGTTTGTCCCGCGCCCGCCGCTTAATGCTCAATGCGCATACGAAACATGCCCGTGTCGGCGAAATCGCGTTGGCTTGCGGGTACGACCAACTCGGGCGGTTCAGCCGTGATTATCGCTGTTGGTTTGGAGAGAAGCCTTCCGACACTTTGAGGAGGTCTCCGTAAACCGTTCTTCCAAGAATCGCTGAGGGTAATGCTGGCGAAGTCAGGGATAAGGTAATTATGTCCGCTTTTTTCGGTAGCAGACGGTTAGGTGTATCCCTAGGCAGGCCTGCTTCGGGTCGAAGTCTCCGTCCAGCATCCAGCCTGGGAGCGACCGGTTCCAGTACCTTCCTGACCTACATGGAAAAGTTCTGAACGGCAAGTCTACCCCCCTATTGCGGACATCCGAGTAAATTACTCAGGATTTTGCAGTTGAATGGCAGGTTTGCTCCGGACTCGCCGTTCATCAGATGATTGGCGAAGGTCTTCGATGCAGCAGGTCTGGACGTTCCCGCAAGGCAAGTTGCACTTCCTGGAACTGCCATAAAGTACCATTCCTGATGCCTCCGGAAAGGTCTCTGCAATCATTCATAGCAATCCAAATAGACATTTCTACGGTAATAGTAACCAGACTATTGCCACGATCACGGACAATAAAAGCAGTGTACGAAGCCACGCGTGGAGGGTGTCATCATGCATCCTTTTGTTAAGTTTTCGGTGTATACCAGATCGGCGAAGTATATGCCCGTTCCTGCTGGCTCGTGGGAGCGTCCTCGGGGATGTCCACACCGAACCGGAAGGCATCGTAAACATACCAAGGCGGCGTTGGAATTTCCAAAACCCGAGCATAGTAGAAAGCGGCTTGGGACGGATCGAAGTCGGGATCGGTCCACACGGTCCCAAGTTCCGACGCGCCGATGGTATTGGTCCAAGTGGCATTCGCCAAGTCGACCGTGTCTCCAACCCCTGGAAGCTTGCCGTCAGCACCCGGCGACCGATCGCCTGACCAGACGACATCATAAACTTTCTCATGAGTCTTGCCGTCGGCATCGAGCCATCCCTTGATGATCTGGATACGGTCGAGATTGGCACCGATTGGGTCGCGCAGTGCCAAGACCATGAAAGTTGGCGCTGACGCTCCGTCAGAAGCCGGCGGCAAATCCCCGCCCATCGGCACGCCTTTTTCATAACCGCGGAACGCAGGCGTTCGAGAATTGATATCCGCGTCGGAATAGTCCCATCCACCGAAGAATCTTACACCCATGCGCGGACCAGTTGTGGCATAGACTTCCTTTCGGTCCATCGCATCGAATATCGAGGCGCGAGTGTTCTCATGCGCCCAGACAGCGGTCAGGCCCGAAGCAACCTGCTGCCAGCTAAAGAGTTCTCCGTTCTCGGATTTCGCAAATGGATGACTTAGACGCTCCGGCGAAGGTTCGTAGCCGGAGTGCTTGCCGAAAAAGTTGTCTTCCTCGGCCGTCGGTAGCGATGTGTGGCTGTCGGTAGCGCCCTGGATACCAAACTTATATGGATTAGTGCCGAGCCTCGCCTCCAGGGCGAGGCCGTTCTTCAGCGCCTCCCGAGCATATTCGTACTGCAGCATGTCATCGGTTTTGGCTTCCGAAAGATCCAGGTTACCGACATCCCAGGTTCCGTAGTCCGCAAACTCGTCGTTTGGTGATAAGAGCGGATGCGCCTCGCCATCACCCTTGATCTGGGTGATCTCGTACATCCGCTCCCATTTGGCTCGCTGTTCAACATAGAACTTGTCGAGCTTGCGTCCGGTGTACTGAGCGTCAACCGGGAACATGATGCCGTTAGAGAGATTGCCGTTATGTGCTGTCGCCAGAACGGCTCCGTTCGTGATTGCCTCGTAGTTCTCCAGATATTTGTAGAGGTCGAGCGGATCCGAGCTGCCGATCGGTTCCTGTGTTGTGTAGGGTACTACCTGCCGGACGCGGTCGCCGCCATCGCGGAAGATGACGTTGCGGTGCAAATTCCCGCCGTTCACCAGCGAGGTCCACTCAAACCCGATCAGGGTCGTGAACCGTCCCGGCTCATTGAACTCTTCGGCGGCGTTGATCACATCGTCCCAGATCGTCGCATAACGCCGGGAACCGGGAGAGTAATTGCTAAGAAGATCCGGGTTGACTTTGCCTTGGGAAAAGGTGCCGATCAGATCGAGTGTTGCATCAACCGCTTCCTGACCTCCGGCCCGCATACCCTTCGACCAGCGCGCTCCTTGTTCAAAGCTCGTGACGAGTGGCGAAGCGGCGAGGATATCAGTGACAAAGCCCATGCCATCGGAATGATCGGTGATCACAAGCCAATCGAATGGCCGGGATAGCCGAACTGGTTGCCCGGATGAGGCCACGATCTCCTCACCACGCGCCAGCCGATAGGCGTCGCGCGGCGCGACCCGGTTGCCAAAACCGCCGGCATCCATTGACAGCGAGGTATGAAGATGCGTCTCACCCCAGAGCGGACGCTCCGGGAATACGCGCTGGGCATACGGAGAGTAAGCCTTACCGGGATATGCGTTGGAAAGCGCCCCTTCGTTTGCCTCCCACTCCTGCGCAATGGCAAGGGATCCCAACGCCGATAGGCTTAGAATAGGCAATGCGATCATAAGAGACTTGAAGAGCTTCATAATGCGATCCTCCCGATTTGTTTGATTATGCGTAGCCTGGCTCAAGTACAACTTCGCGGACCGTTGTTGTCTCAGAAAGGTAACCGAGCATAAAATTCGAACAGGAGCGATTGATCTCAGACACCCTCAGTTCAGCGCATCTTTAGTAGCAGTATAGACGTAACCGATCAAACCAGCACGTACTTGCTTCTTGTTGGCGTACTCTACAGTATCGTTGGTAAAAGCTATTCGAGTTTTTTCTCGCTGGCATAGACGAACTGTTGTGTGGGCTTGGCGTCTTTAACTGGCGGG
>JARFQX010000714.1 GCA_029287555.1 Rubripirellula sp.
GTATTGGACGGAGCGATTTATGGTCTGGCCAGTCACGGAAAATTCACCGGAGCGTTCAAACCGGCCAATCGACGAAAAGACTTGAAGGGTCTCTACCTCGCCGGCGGCGCCGCGCACCCCGGTCCGGGCATGCCGATGGTGATGATGAGCGGATGGATCGCGGCCGATTCACTCGACCAAGATCTCGGCAGCGGTAAGCGAGGCGAGTTGCAGAAGACTCCAGTGGTCGGGACCTGAGTTGTCACGGGGTAAAGGAGCCTACTTGCGGCGGCATCAATTTCGTTGATAGCATGATTGATCGCACAAGAAGCATCCAATCAGGGGCTGTAGCTCAGCTGGGAGAGCGCTGCGTTCGCAATGCAGAGGTCGGGAGTTCGAATCTCCTCAGCTCCACTCGGAATTCTAGTAGGATGTCGGTTGTCTTGCCGCAACTTGTGAATCGGCGCGGCAATCCTACTTGGTTTTGTTTGCTGAGAGTGGAAGTGAAAACCGGAACACTCGGGATGCCAAACCGAGGGGCAACCGACCACATTGGGCCTCTGAGGCTTTGCTACTCTCGGGCTCTGCGTAGCCTTCTCTTCCGATGAGAACTTTCGCGCTCTCACACTAACATCGCGCGGCGGATTCGCCGCGGAGACGATCCTGCACTTCTCATGCTCTCTGAAGTTGTTCGGTAGAGGGATTGAGCAGGCCGAGCGACTTCGCCATCGCGCCCATGGTGTCCATTTTCGGACCTCGGCTTGTTTTGTCGCCCAACGCGAGCCATGACTCGTTTTGACCGATCCTCAGAATTGGCGGGCGGTGATTCGGATCGGTCCTTGTTTGTGTTAGGTTGGTCCGTAACGAAAGACCCAAGAATCTCGCGAATCGCCGGCATGGCCCTCTCTGCGAAACACTTCATCGATACGCTGGCGGCCAGCGGCGTCATCGATCCCCAAGCATCCGCGGCACTCCAAGAAGAACTCGGGGCTGTCGATAGCGAGACAATTGCCCGCCAATTGGTTCAGAGGCAAGTTATCACAGAGTACCAGGCGGCCGCCGTGCTCGAAGGTGACGAAGGGTTACTGCAAATCGGCGAGTACACGATCCTCGCCTTGATCGGCGAGGGAGGTATGGGCCGTGTTTTTAAGGCGCGGCATCGGCGTCTGGACCGACTGGCCGCGATCAAAGTGATTTCACGTAACGCTCTGCTCGGTCACGACTCGATCGCAAGATTCCATCAAGAGGCACGAACGGCAGCTCAGATTACGCACTCCAATATCGTTATTACGTATGACGCTGGCGAGCAAGATGGCGTTCACTATCTCGTCATGGAATACGTGGATGGTCAGGACCTCGGTGTGATTCTGCAAGATCGCGGACCGCTTCCGCTTCGGCAAGCGGTAGACGTCATGATTCAAACGGCGAATGGATTGGACTATGCGCACAGACGCAGCGTCATTCATCGAGACATCAAGCCGGACAATCTGTTGATAGATGGCGACGGGAATATCAAGATCCTCGACATGGGATTGGCCAGAATCGCGAGCCATGGTCAGCCATTGGCATCAACCGTGGACCGACGACTGACCAGCCCGGGACAAGTCATTGGCACGCTGGCCTACATGGCGCCGGAACAGGCAGAAAGTTCCCGCCAAGCCGACGCGCGTTCCGACATCTACTCGCTCGGTTGCACGCTCTTCCATCTGATGACCGGAAACGTACCTTATCCTGGCGGCTCCATTCATCGAGTGATCATGTCGCATCGAGAAGACGAAATCCCGTCGATGAGAGACCACCGCATTGAAACACCGATCTGGCTCGATGAGGTTTTCAAGAAGTGCGTCCGTAAGCAGCCATGCGATCGATTTCAATCAGCCGGTGAACTGCTTCAGGTTCTCAGAGGCCAGCAGGCAGCGTGGATGACGGGCGCCGCGTCCGTTCCAGCCGAGATGGCCGTTCCAGCCGAGATGGATCGAGCGACATTGGCAGAACTCGTGCCCGAGGCAACGCCTGCGCCTGTCCTGAGCGACGAAGCGAAGCCTGCGTTCGATCCGGCACGCATGGAGCGTACTTCATCTCCTAGAAGACCCAACACGAATGCTCAGCCAGCAAGATTCATGTCACCGGGACCAGCACTAGAACACGATGGTGGACGGTGCACGGCAACCGGAACGCGACGGCCTCGGGGCAAGAGACTCGTGCTGCTCGGTGCCCTGGGCCTCTGGCTGTCGCCCGGAGTGCTTGGCCTTGTCTGCGGTATGATCACCGCTGCCCTCGCAGCGAAGGACCTCAAATCCATAAGAGAAGCCAAGATGAAATCGAGTGGAAAATCCGCAACAACTTTGGGAATGATCCTGGGCGGCGTCGCGGCGTTGACTTCCGTCATTGGGGCGGTCACCGGTTTTTTCGGTTGATGAATTAAAGGAAGCCGAAGGTGTCCGACACGAATGGCACGGGCGTAACGCTAAGCTGCTGTGGCGTAACGGTTTCGGTTCGGATCGCGGGGTTTTTGCATGAGTTTGTACCGTTTCTGCCTGCGTTTGAGTTCGCGTCGCTCTTGACGCCCAGGTCGCTTGCCAACGGTTAGCTCTGAGATTGTTTGCAGCAGGCTCTCCCACTGCTCAGCGTAGCGACCAGAGCGATGGCGGATGCATGATGCGAATTCTTCCAACGCCTGCATCGCACCGGTGAAGCTCAGCTGTGTCGGACAAAGGTGAAACTTCAAAGGACCGAAAGGGCCACCGAAAGGGGCCAGGCAGAGTTGAGGAACGCACCGAAAGGGGCCAGGCAGAATTCCAGCCGAAAGGGGCCAGGCAGAGTTTGGACAACGATCGTTTGGTATTGGGACTCAAAGGCATCATCAGCGAGATGGAGCTTCACACGATGAAAGTGCGTTTGGAGCGGGGACGCTTGAGCAAGGCCCAGCGTGGCGAGCTATTTCATGA
>JARFQX010000754.1 GCA_029287555.1 Rubripirellula sp.
CCCCGATGCAACCATGATCGGATTCTTGAGCTGTAACCGGCCGAGAGAAACGGATAGGTCCATGGTTTGATTCAAAGAAGCGTTCATTAACAAAGGGAACCGGGGGCCGAACGAGACACTTCCCGATCGCTGTTGATTTCAAGTCGCAGCCACGGGAAGACGCTTCGCCGTCGCCGCAGGATATCGCATCGATCGCAAAGATCAAACGGCGTCAAAGGCAGTCCGGGCCGGGCCGGGCGCGGTGGATTCGCCACCTGGTCGTGGCCGGGAAAAGGGGTCAGACACCAAAAGTGCGAAGCACCCGAAGGGCCGTTCCGGTTTTTGGTGTCTGACCCCTTTTCCCGACCCCGGTTCAACCCCATTTTTAAATTCTGACAAAGCACTAGGGCGACTCGTTTAACGATTCGTCCTGGGCTTCCAGCTCGCTGCGCTCGATCGTCTCTTGCTGAAATACCGCTTCCTGGTGTTCCCAGTTGCCTTGGCTGCCGGACCGCCGTTGATCCAATTTGCCGAGTACGTCCCGACGTCCGTACATGAGCACCGTATCGCCAGCATTGATTCGAGCTTGACCGCGAGGCGCTCCCAAGTAGGTACCGTCTTGCTTTTCGATCCCCAGAACCAGAATGCCCTCGTCAAAAACCCTTAGGTCGGCAAGCTCGCGGTCCGCCGCCCAGTCGCCTTCGTTGATCTGCATTTCAACCACCGCGTAATCACCCGAGAGGTGAAGCAGCCCGGCGTAATCGCGGACCTCCAAGTTCGTGTAACGCTTCAATGCCCAGGCGATACAACGCGACATTCGGTCATCAACCCATCGGCTGTGCGAAAAGCTCCAAAGCAAAGCCAGGCCGAACGCCAGGGCAACGATACGAAAAGCGATGGTTCCCGTCGCACCGCCCTGCTGAGCCGTTCCAACAAACGTAAGAATCAGCGACGAGACTGCCGTTACGATCCCCGCATTGCCCAGCAACATCAGCAGCATGATGATGCGACGACGTACCGGGTGCTGAACCACCTTCTCGGATTCGGTGGTGGTAAAACCAGCGCCGGTGAATGCCGATCGAGCCTGAAATCGCGCCAGTGGCTGCGACAAGCCGGTCAGCGTCAGCGCGACCGTGGCGACTCGCACAATGATCAGCGAGACCACCAAGACCGTCAGGAGCGATAGGATTGCCAGCATTGGATAGGTTTAGGGACGAAGGCCGTTTGATTCCAAGTCTCAATTTAGGGAATTCGATGCCGAGTCGACACCATCCAACGACATGGCTTTCCCGCGGCAGGCTTTTCGGGAAAATCGCAAACAGGCCTCGCCGTAAGACGCCGGATTTGTGAGCCACCCTCGTTTTTCAATGCTTGCGGCATTGTGTCCGATGACTTTTACTGCCCGCTGTTCGCGGCATGGTTGGTCGACACCAAACTTGCCGGCAACTGGGTTCGGTGTTCGATGAACTGTTGATCGTGAGCTTTACTTTCTGTCTGGGCTTCTCGAAACTAGCGATCCTCTCCCCACGAGTCACCCGAGCACCACTCGGTCTCACCTGAGGGAAAAGGGAGCCAAAATGGGCTGCTGGCGATACACCGAAAGCAGGAACCGCGATTGGTTCGTGAGGTAGGATGCATCGACAGGTGCGAGTTTGCCGAAATGGCTCGGCGCAGACTTCTCAAAATCACGGATCGGAATGAGAGGAAACCGCAGCGAAGTGGCGGAATTGCCAGCGGTGTCACGACCGAAGCATTTTAGCCGTTCAGCTTCAACATGGATTTCCACAGATCCAATGTCCGGGGTGGCTGAGTTAGAATCGTCATGGCTGGAAAATCATAGGGACTTTAGGAGCATTCATGTTCGATGCGGCGGAACTTGGGCGACGCGTTAGCCAGCGGGAATTCAAGGAGCGCGAGCGCGAACTGCGGACCAAGCTGCTGACCTTGCAGTACCGCACGCTCGAACTGGCACGATTCCCCGTGTTGATCGACTTTGCCGGCGTGGAAGGGGCTGGCAAGGCCACAACGATCAACATGCTCAACATGTGGATGGATCCGCGCTGGATCCGGACGATCGGGTACCAAGAGCCGACACGCGTCGAAGCCGCTCGCCCGCGGTTTTGGCGGTACTGGCGCGACCTGCCGCCCAAGGGTCGCGTTGGCCTTTACCTCAGTGGCCGTTATTCCCGGCCGTTACTGCACAGGGTATACAACGATATCGACGAGCGGGAGTTCGACAATCGATTGTCGGAGATCATCCGCTTCGAAAACACGCTCGTGGACGACGGCGCTCTGATCCTGAAGTTTTGGATGCACCTGGGCGCAAAGCAGCAGGAAGAGCGTCTCAGGGAACTCGAGGCCGATCCACTACTGAGCTACCAGGTCACCGAGGAAGATTGGAACAACCACGAGCACTACGACGATTTCATCGCGGCTGCCGAGCATCTCATCACCCGCACCAATCGCGGCGCTGCATCGTGGCACATCGTCGAAGGGGGCAATGAGAATTACCGACACCTCCGCGTCGGTGAAATCGTTGCTGCCGAGCTGTCTCGCCATCTCGACGTACAAGAGCGGAAAGCAGCCGATGAGCGAGATCCGGTGCGCGTCGCCAGCCCCGACACGCCGCAAGTCGACACGGTATTCGACGCTCTTGATCGGTCACTCTCGGTGCCGAAGTCGGACTACAAGAAGAAGATCAAAACCGGCCAGGCTCGACTTGGTGAGTTGGGCCGCAAGGCGCAGGCCGAGGGGCAGTCGACCATTCTCGTCTTCGAAGGTCCCGACGCCAGCGGTAAGGGCGGAGCGATCCGCCGCACGGTCTGGAGCCTTGATGCCCGCACTTACCGCGTCTATCAGTTCGCGGCACCAACCGAAGAAGAACGTGCGCATCACTATCTGTGGCGTTTTTGGCGGCATCTACCTCGCGCTGGAAATGTTTCGGTGTTCGATCGAAGCTGGTACGGGCGGGTGCTCGTCGAACGTGCGGAGGGCTTCGCCAC
>JARFQX010000868.1 GCA_029287555.1 Rubripirellula sp.
TGCCCAAGCCGTTCGCACCGCCGTCATCAACAAGCGAGCCGGTGGCATGGGCTTGATCAGCGGACGCAAAGCATTCCAAAGGCCCATGACCGAAGGCGTCGAGTTGCTCAACGCGATTCAAGATGTCTACCTCGAACAAGCCATCAGCGTCGCCTAGAGTTGCGTCGACTTGGACGTGGTGCATCCCGTGAATCAACTATCCTGGGCGACGAAATCGCGTGAAAGCAGCTGATATTTGAGTCTGGGACGGATTGAGCTGAGCGATCTAGGCTCGAGCTATCTTTCGCAGCGGTCCAAGCATTTTTTGAGACCTCCGATTCGGTCGCTCTGTGGAGCCGTGACGCGTTGTAGTCACGGCTCCATTTTTTTTGCTGGTTCTCGCCGATTTGGTTGACACGCGTCCACGCCTTCATCACGATGTTGACGTCTAATCTGGCCCTCTTTTCATTAGGGCGAGTGGAACTGACGTTTGTGTTCGCAACTTGATTGAACCACTCTCTATAGGCGGAACTCATGTTTAAGCGTTTGCGCTCATCGTGTGCCCTGAAGAAGCAGTCTTCACGCAACAAAAGGGCAATCCGCCGTCGCCGGTCGTACGAGCCTTTGGAAAAACGTGTGGTCCTCGCCGGATTTCTTGTTAACACGATGCTGGACACGGTTGACATCAATCCTGGCGATGGCTTTGCTGCCGATTCCAACGGCTTCACTTCGTTGCGGGCTGCCATCATGGAGGCAAACGCGCTCGCAGGCCCCGACACCATCACGTTGCCGGCGGACAATTATCTGCTGAGCATTCCTGGAGGTAGCGAAGATGCTGCGGCGACGGGAGACCTGGACGTCGTGGATGATTTGACGATCACCGGTGCGGGCGCGAACCAGACGACCATTGATGCGAATCGTCTTGACCGAGTTTTTCACGTTCGCTCCGCCGCATTCCTACTCGACGGGGTCACCGTTACCAACGGACTGGCGCAAGGGACTGGTGCTGATGGAGGCGGAATCCTCGGGTCCTTCAGCGATATCGAAATCCGCAATAGCGCAATCACAGCCAATCAAGCCGCTGATGGCGGCAGTTTCGGTGGATCCGGCGGCGGGATCTTCGTTAGCGGGAACACGCTGACGATCGACAATTCGATCATCGAGGGCAATGTAACAGGCGATGGAACCACGATCGGCGGCTCCGGTGGTGGGGTCGGCGCTAACGTTACCACGATCGATATCCGGGGAAGCGAGGTCAGGAATAACCGTACCGGCGATGGTTCATCAGCAGCCCTGGCTGGCAGGGGGGCGGGAATCAACTTCGAGAACGGGAATCCCCAGCAACTACCAGTCCTGACCATCGAGAACACCATTATCGATGGCAATATCACCGGTACGACCACGCGGGGTGTTGGTGGCGGCATTCGCACTCGCAGTGTAACCGACATGTTTCTGCGAGACTCCGTTGTTTCCAATAACACGGGCTACCACGGCGGAGGCATCATTTTGGACAACGGTAGAGCTCAACTGATTTCCAATACCGTCATTAGCGACAATGTCGCAACCGGCGGTGAGGGCGGAGGCGGCATTCACCTCGAAGTCGGAGAACTCGTGCGAATGGAAAGCACGACGATCTCTGGCAATCAAGCCCTCGGTGCTATCTCGGGGATAGGCGGAGGCGGAGGAATCTTCAGTCAAGGAACGATTGGGGTGATCGTCAATTCCACGATTTCGGGCAATAGCACCAACAGCATCGGCGGCGGAATCGCGAACCGAAACAGTCTTGGGCAACTGCTAAATACCACCATTGTGGATAACACGGCTGCAGTCGGAGGAGGTCTTTATCACGCCAACAGCGTGGGAACCACGTACAGGATTGATCGTCTTGAGAATACCTTGATCGCCAATAATACGGCCAATGTTGGCGAGCCGCAGGATTTTAGTCTCTCGGGTATTGCACCAGGCGTGGCTAGCAACAACTTGATCGAAGATTCAAACGGGCACAGCTACGTTGATGGCGTGGGCGGACATGTTGTTGGCCGCGATCCGGTGATCGGTCCGCTGCAGGATAATGGGGGCCCAACCGAGACCCACGCCCTTCTCAGCGGCAGTCCCGCAATTGATGCCGGACTGACGACGGTCGCACCGAACGTCGACCAGCGCGGGTTTGCGCGGCCCGGCGGAACAGCCGCCGACATTGGCGCTTTCGAAATCCCCGGTAATTCGCCTCCCGTTGCCAGCGATCTCAACCTGATGATCGAAGAAGACACCTTCATTGAAGGAGTGCTTCCCGGCGAAGACAGCGATGGCGATACATTGACCTACGCACGGTTGACCCTACCGACCAATGGAATTGCGGTCGTGGTGGAAGATGGCCGTTTTCGCTACATCCCGAGCGACCATTACTTCGGCCCCGACAGCTTCACGTACCAGGTAAGCGATGGAAATGGCGGATCTGCCGTGGGGACCGTGTCGATCAATGTGACGCCGGTAAACGACGCGCCTTTCGTGGAACAACCGTCGTTGCAAACCGCCGAGGACACTCCGCTGCTTTATACGCTTCAGTATCTTGACGTGGAGGGAGATCGCGTCCTTTTTGCCGTCGACACGGCCCCAACCAATGGCCAAGTCAACCTTAACTCCGACGGCTCTTTCACCTACTCACCAAGGCTCGATTTCAACGGAGTCGACACATTCATCGTCAGCGTCCGCGACGGACCTGGCGCTGAACGTCTCGGTACGGTGACCATTGATGTACTGCCTGTCAACGACGCACCTGTCGCAAACGACAATTCCTATTCAATCAACCAGGGCGAGTCGCTCGTACTCTCCGTTACTCCCGTCACGTCCCTGTCGATGATCAGTGAGCCGGGCGCTTTTGTCGGTGACGGACGAACCTACGACTTCAACTCGAGTGATTCGGTATTCGGGACGCGACGTAATTTTGACAATGGCGTTCGCATCGACGTCGACCGCGCGGCCACCAACGACAATTGGACGCTTGAATTCGCGGCGCCGTTTTCGGTTGATCTCACGACAGGCTATTACCCCGACGCCATGCGGTTTCCATTCCAGGACATCAATAAGCCAGGCCTGGACGTCTATGGCAATGGTCGCGGCGCGAATGCCCTGACTGGCGAGTTCACGGTCTACGAGGTCGAATATGACACGAACGGCGACGTCCTCAGGTTTGCCGCCGATTTTGAGCAGTATGCCGACGGCAACGACGCGGGTTTATTTGGACGAGTGCTTGTGGGGAGCCTCGTTGGGGCACAAGGCGGTGTCCTCACGAACGACAATGATGTCGATGGCAACTTACTGACATCTCGCGTTGTTTCCCAGCCCTCTAACGGAACACTGACCCTCGACGCCGATGGAACACTGGCGTATACGCCTAACGCTGGCTTCTCAGGGGTGGATGTCTTCGAATACGTCGCCAACGACGGCCAACTCGATTCCAACGCCGCAACGGTTACCATCACGGTGCAAGGAACGAATTCGCCTCCAGACGCTGTCGACGACACGGCCACCACCAACGAGGACACGTCAGTCACGGTCAGCGT
>JARFQX010000896.1 GCA_029287555.1 Rubripirellula sp.
GGCCCAAGCATGGAAAGCAGAACGCGGGGCACAGCAGGCGACAAGCGTCAGCATCACTCGACCAACCATCGGAAACCTCTTCAAAAACTCGAAACCAAGCTTACTATCTCTTACCTCGTGCTCGTGCTCGTGCTCGTGCTCAGGCGCTTCGTCGGTACTCGTACTCCCAGTCGATGGCAGCGCTTCCCGGCTGAGGTCGAGCACGAGCACCGCTTCGCTGAGCACGAGCACGAGCACGAGCACGAGTACGAGTACGAGTACCGCTTTGCTGAGTCACACAGCGTGCCGCTGGCCAATCTAAACTTCGGACTCGACTCTTGGCGTCGTGGCGGTCGCGGT
Organism: Rubripirellula sp.; assembly: GCA_029287555.1. GTDB lineage: Bacteria > Planctomycetota > Planctomycetia > Pirellulales > Pirellulaceae > Rubripirellula. Next base: position 340 of record JARFQX010000896.1, read on the forward strand.
GCACTTGCCGATCTGCCGCACTGCCTGGCGAAGACGTTGTTCGTTCTCGACCAGCGACATCCGCAGGAAACCTTCACCGGCCGCTCCGAATCCACTTCCGGGACTGACCGCAACGTTACCTTCTTCCAACAACTTCATGGCGAAGTCCATGGTGCTCATGGAACTTCGGAAAGGCTCCGGGACCTGAGCCCAAACGAACATCCCAGCCTTGGGAGGATCGAGCTTCCATCCCAAACGACGCAAGCCGTTCACTAGCACGTCACGACGACGCTGATAGATTTCCGATTGCCGCTCAACGCTCGCCTCCGTTTCGCGTAGGGCCACAATCGCCGCGATCTGAATCGCCTGGAACATTCCATAGTCGTAATAGCCTTTGATCGTCCCGAGTCCGCGTATCATCTCGGCGTTGCCCGCACAGAACCCCACGCGCCAACCGGCCATGTTGTATCCCTTGCTCATCGTCGTGAATTCCACGCCGACATCTTTGGCGCCCGGGGCCGCCAGAAAACTCGGTGGCTGGTATCCGTCGAAGGCAACGTCCGCATACGCGAAGTCGTGGATCACCAGAAAGCCATACTTTTTGGCCAGCCTGACCACCTCAACGAAGAAACTCGGTTCAACCACCGCCGATGAAGGGTTGTGAGGATAGTTGACAATCAGCACCTTTGGCCGAGGAGCCAGGTGCTCGCAGGTGTAGGCAACGTTGCGCAGGAATTGATCGGCGTCGGCAACATCCAGTGACACCACATTCCCCGACGCGAGGATCACGCCGTACATGTGCACCGGGAAATAGGGCGACGGAATCATCGCGGTATCCCCAGGCCCCATCAAGGCCAAGCACATGTGGGAGAAACCCTCTTTGCTGCCCAGACAGGCGATGATCTCGTGCTCGGGATCAAGCCTCACGCCGTACTTGCGATAGTACTTCGATGCCACCTCGCGCCGGAGATTGGTGATGCCATTGGATTTGCTGTAGCCGTGGTTACCGGGATCGGCGGCGGCATCGGCCAGTTTCTGAATCACGATCGGATCAGGCGGGTCGGACGGGTTGCCCATGCCCAGGTCGATCACGTCATCGCCAGCTCGACGCTTTTGATACAGCGAATTATTGATCCGGCCAAACATGTAGGGCGGCAGCCGATCGACTCGGGCCGCAAACCGAACTTCAAACGGCTCCGGCTTCGGATCAGTGGTGGGCATGTCGATCGCAGGTGCGTCGATGTTCGGCGTGTCGATATTGAACGGTTCACTCATAAGTGCCATTGCCAGCTTCAAGAAATTAAAACGAGAACCTCGTCCGTGCCTGGCGTGAATGGTTGGTCGGGGGGCCGACGCATCTTAGCCCTGCTTACCGCACCGCGGCGGCCCCCGCCGCGGTGACAGCAACCCAGCCCTGGGAGCACCCATCGTGGACGAAACTCGAATCCCATTGTCGATAAGAGAAGCAACACCGCACAGGGGTAACGATCGCATTCGTCAGAATTCGCGGTTGGTAACAAAAAACGGGCCCGGCTGCGTCAGCCGGACCCGGTTCGCATGAATTGGAGAGTGCGGAGAGATCACTCTTGGGGGTTCTTGGCGACGCGCGGGGCCGATTCGACTTCCAGAAAATTGTCGATTTCCGACGAGGCGAGCAGCTTGTCGAAGCGATTCGCCATCAAGCGAGTCCTCTTCGATTCGGTTAGGTCTCGAATCAATTCCTCGCGGACCGCCGCCGGGTCGGTGACCACCGGCTCGGTGAATCCCTGGCAACGTAGAATCAGGTACTTTCCTCCGGTAGCGATGATGCCGCTCAATTCCCCCGGCTTCAATCCGAAGGCCTCTTTCTCGACCGCCGGCTGACCACCATGCTTGCGGATCGGTGGCACTTTGCCCTGGTTGCTCGAGGAAACCGGTTCGACCGAATACTGCTCGGCGAGCTTTCCAAAGAAGATCTCGGTGGGATTATCGCGTGCCATCTCCCAGACTTTCTGAGCACTTCGCTGGTCGGAAAGGACGATGGCCAGCACTTCGACGCGCGGTCCGTAGGCCGATTCAAATCCGTCTTTGAGATCTTGCTCGGTGACCTGAACTTGGCCTTCAACCAGTTTCTTCAGAGCCACACTCGGCCACACCACATCTTCCATGTACAACTCGCGCGTGGTTTGGCCGTCGGCCGTCATCGACTCGTACCAGGCATCGAGGTTCGGCGATCCGTCCGGATTGACAAATCCGTAACCGATGGCGGCCTGAGCCACCTCGGCCTCCAGGTCCGCATCGACGACTTGCTTTTTCTCCTTGCGGAGCGACTGAACGAGTAGCTTGCGATGAATCTCGCCTTCCAGCACATCGGCCCCGAACCGTTTGATGCACTCTTCACCGACCTGCGAGATCAATACCTGCTGGCCGTTAACGATTGCCGCGACTCCGGGATGCTTCTTTGTCAATTCCGCGTCGCCGAGGACCTTGATCACATTGGCCTCTTGCTGAAGATGGGCAAACAATTCGCCGGCGGCACCGCGCATCTTCTGGTCGCGAATCCGATCATTGATTTGTTCTTTGATCGCCGGCAACGCTTGCGGACTCGGATTCGACGGGGGAATGCGCCGCACCGCCTGCAGCACAATCCACTGGTCGCCCAGCTGCAGCACCTCGGAAACACCGTTGTTCCGCAGCGCGAAGGCCGCTTCCTCCAATCGCGTGTCGCCACTGTATCGTCGGATCGGAGGGATCAATCCGCCAACGCTGGCACTGACCTCGTCCTCGCTGTACTTTTTGGCGAGTTGGGCGAACTGTTGCGGATTGGCCGCTGCCTGCTTCCGCAGATCAACCGCCTTGCTGCGATCGGCGACCATGATTAATCGACACTTGACCGCCTCACCAAACTGCGCAAGGTACGCCTGGTTGAATTCCTCTTCGGTTACTTCGACCTTGTCGGCCACCAGTCGCCGCAAGGCAAGCATTGGCCAGATGATTTCCCGGCTGTACTGACCGGGTGAGATGTCTCGTTCCTCCTGCAACAAATTCAGGTAGCTCTCGAGGGTCAGGCCGAACTTACCGGCCAGGCGGCGAATCTCGTCACTCACTTCCTGCTTGGTCACCTCGATCCCCCGGTGATTGCACTCCTGCAGGATCAGGTAGCGGTTGATCATGTTGTCGAGCACATCCGCACCATGTCGACGGATCGTGGCGTCGGCCAGTTGGTTGCGGGTGATCGGGTCCGCGTTGACGACGGCAACCACCTCGTTCCGCGCGGCCGGGGCAGCCTGACCAGCCGCCGCTTGAGTTGGTGCCTGGGCCGGCGCCGACGACGGTGCCAACAGCAGGCACCCACCGAACACGGGCAGGGTCATTCGTCGCAGCATCGACAGCATCCAGCGACGCATGCGGGCGGGTTGTAGGGGCATCTCGGTCACTCCTTTGAACCGGTTTTGGGTCGTGGGGCCAGTGATTCGGCCGCTCGTTTTCCTGGAAATCGAACGCCAAACGGGGTCTCGGCGTGTTTCACGAGAGCGAACGTTAGAGCATCCGCAATTTCGACTCAAGATGAATCAGTCGAAGAAGCCCGCTTGGTAGCTTCGGACGTACCTAGCGGGAGGGGGGACGTCTGTTTCGATTAAATCAACAAACCGTCACGCGTCGCGGCTCACTTAAGTCAACAAACCGTCACGCGTCGGGTTACGAAAAAAATGCGCAGCGCAGGTTATCCTGAGCGTTCGTGACGTCTCGATCTTGACCGTGACCGCTCCGTTCCAGCCCTCTGACTTGCAGCCTCCTTGCCTGCAACCCTCTCACGTTGCCCTTTGCTTCCACTGGCGGCATCGCTGGATCAACTGGTTGGTGGAACTGTCGTGCGTAAGCGGCATTTCGTCGGTGCTCTCGAGTTCAGGCAGGATTTGCT
>JARFQX010000907.1 GCA_029287555.1 Rubripirellula sp.
CCTCTGGAAAGCGCTCCATCGCGAAGACGCGGCGTTTCCTCTCTCGGAGATCGTCGCCTCCTTTCACCGGCTTCCCGATCCGACAGTGACCGACAACGCGGAATCAATCATCGAAGAACGTTGTCGTGATCTGTTCAAGGAAGTGCAACGTTGGCAGGAGCGACTCGCGGGCGAGGCTTCGGATGAAGAAGAGGCATCCATTTTGACCGCCGCAAACGTCTCCATCCCTTCGGCTCGCGCCTTCATGGTCCGGGCTCGGCGGAAACGCGTCGAGCAGGATGACAACTTTACTCCCGACTTGAATAATCCTCATCTCTATTCAGACGATGGGACCGTTCGCTTGCGGATCACCGTCGAACCGGCCAGCCAACATCGCCTGAGCCCCCCTTGCGTAATCCTCAGCGGGGCAACGTTTCAATTTCGCTACATCGAGAAGGTCAATCCGGATCCAATCCCCCTTCGCACCGTGCTGACATCTGCCTCCTCGGCGCAACTTGAATTCGGCGTTAACCAAGGTGGTGAGCGGATTGACGAGGACGCGTTTGTCGTAGGTGTCGGTGAAGCAAAGACACTCGAAATCATTCTTCCCGAGCAGTGCAACTTGGGTGAGTTACGCATCGATGCCAAGCTTGACACGTTGCTCGGACGCGACAGTGTGGTTCGTTGCGTGATCGAAGACGTAACCGAAGAACAGAATTCTCGCTCACGCCAGTATTCGTCTTTGCTTCGAGATGCCAACAGTCGCGAGATGGAATTATGGGAACAAGGCCTGACCGAGTTTGCTCGAACCTTTCCGCAGATTTCCCATCGCGAACCCGCACCGTCCGATCGTGATCCAATTCCGGCTCCCTACGACAACACGTACAACCTTCCCGAAAGAAATTTTTTTCACACGGCGGTGAAGTACCATCGCGATGACCAGTTCCTCACTTCGTACTTAATGCCGGGCTCGGCGCGACGAGAACTGGATCAAGCCTGGGCGGACCTGTTGCTTTCATTCGACTATCACAACGTCAACCTCCGCTTTACGGCTGAGAAGTTTGGCGTCTCTCTGCCCGCCGAAGAGATTGACCAACTTGACTGGCAATGGATTGACACACTTCCACCGGCGCCGCGTGAGTTTATCCGGCACTACAAATCCGAGTATGAAACGGCTTCCGCGCTGATGCGCGCTGCTGAGGCGGGTCACTTGGAAGACCTTTGCCAATTTGCAAGGACCGCATGGCGCCGGCCTTTGACTTCGAAGGAGCGGACCAGCCTGCTCGAATTCTATCGGGCATGCCGCGATCAGGATCAACTCTCGCATCGTGACGCGGTGCGATCGACGCTGACACGCATTTTGGTGAGCCCCGATTTTCTATTCCGTATCGAACAGGCACCAGCGGGAACGAAGAACCAAGCGCTGTCGGATCATGAACTCGCGACCCGGCTGAGTTTTTCGTTGTGGTCCTCGGTTCCCGACGAAGTGTTGCTCGCTCTCGCCGAGTCCGAATCGCTGCAGGATGACGCGATCTTGGAACAACAAGTGACGCGGATGTTGGCATCTCCCAAGGCAGGGCGAATGGCCACGGAGTTATTCGGACAATGGCTTGGCTTCTACCAATTCGATCGGTTTCGTGGCGTGGACCGTAAGCGATTCCCCGAATTTGATGAGGCCTTGCGGCAATCGCTGTACCAGGAAGCGATCGGGTTTTGCAAACACCTGATTCGCCAGGATCGTCCCTACCACGAACTGATCGATGCTGATTACGCGATTGTCGATCGGCTCGCCGCCGAGCACTACGGGCTGCCGTGGAGCGAAGCCAACTCCGGCGGGCAACGCAAGCTTTCGCTCAACCACGATCATCCACGCGGCGGAGTGCTTGGTCTCGGAGCAGTTTTGATTACCACCTCGGCTCCACTTCGGACCAGTCCCGTCAAGCGAGGCGATTGGATCCTTCGACGACTTCTCGGGACGCCGGTTCCTCCACCACCCGCCAATGCCGGATCGATCCCGGCTGACGATTCGCAAGGTGATGGCAAAACCGTACGCGAACTGTTGGAAGTGCATCGAGACAAGGCCGCCTGTCGCGGCTGCCACGTTCGTATCGACCCGCTTGGCTTTGCTTTGGAACATTTCGACTCGTTGGGCCGATGGCGGGCCACCTATCGCGACGGAAATGCGATTGACGACGCGGGGATCCTCGATAGCGGAGACCGCATCGCGGGTGTCGCGGGGCTCAAGCGCCATCTTCGAAACCAGGACGAAGCGGTCAGACGCACTTTGGCGTCACGCTTGACGGCGTACATGTTGGGACGGCCCGAGTCGATTGCGGACGCTGCCCTGATTCAAGACGTCACCGATCGTCTGGCGACCGACTCGCGTTTCTCTTCGGCCGTGAAGACGATTGTCTTGAGCCCACAATTCCGTCGCATTCGTGGCGAAGGTGACTTGAGCCGTGCTGCCAGTGACGGAAGCACGGAAGAGAGTACGACACGTCGGTCAGCCGATTCTCGCGGAGACAAATCGTGAAGCACCAAGCGGATTTAAATGAAGTTCACCGCCGCGAGTTCTTGCGCACTTGTTTGCAAGGCAGCGGATTTTCCCTGGCGCTGCCCTTCCTGGGGTCACTGCCGGTTCGCGCCGCCGATACGGGCAAGCAAACCACCGCCGAGCGTGCTTCGGGCGAGCCACCGTTGCGTTTCGCCTGCCTCTACTTTTCCAACGGGGTCGAACCAGAACACTGGTGGGCCAAATCGAAGGAGAGCTCCCTGGAGCTTGGGCCGTGCCTGGCCCCGCTCGTCGATCAGGCTTCCGACATCACCTTCCTCAAGGGGCTGTTCAATGAACAGGCGGCGTCGCATCCAAGTCCGCACATGGGTCGGATGGCCAACCTGCTGTCCGGCGCCTGGGTGAGCGAAGATCAATCGGAAATCCGCGTCGGCCGAACGATGGACCAGGTCCTGGCAAGCGAGATCGGCGGTGAGTCGGAAGTGCCCAGTCTGGTCCTTGGTGTGGAACCGACGGAACTGAGACTTGAAGATGGGCTCTCGATGATCTACGGATCGTGCATTTCGTGGGTCAGCGACACGAAACCGGCAACGAAAGAAATCTACCCGGCGCGCGTCTTCGATCTGATCGTCGGAAATACCAAGAACCGCCAGATGGACCGCAGCGTCCTGGATGCTGTTCTGGCTGACGCGAAACGTCTTGAACGCCGGGTCTCAACGGCCGATCGCGTGAAGCTGCGGGAGTACCTGGAATCGGTTCGCGACATTGAACGACGGATCGATCGAGCCAAACGGGACGACTCACTCGAGGGTTGGCGCCCCCCCACGGAAGCGATTCCATTTGCGCGGCCCGCCGAGTCGCTGCCCCATGGCGTCGCGGACCACATGCGCCTGATGCTCGATTTGATTGTGCTTGCGTTCCAGATGAACAAGACACGCGTTGCGACTTGCATGCTCAATAATGATCTGTCCCAAATGAACTTTGGCTTCCTCGAAGGGGTCTCCGGCAGCCTGCACCTGGACCTCACCCATAACGGCCGCGATCCGCAACTCGAAGCGATGTACTTGAAGACCAACCAGTTCCATGTCGGGCAATTCGCCTACCTGATCAACCGCATGAAGGAGATCAGCGAGGGAGACGCCACGCTTCTGGATCATTCCATCTTGATGTTCTGTTCGAATCTTTTTGACGGAGATCGCCACCAGGCCGACGAGATGCCAGTTCTGCTGGCCGGTCACGCCGGCAAGACGCTTCGCACCGGAAGGGTCATTGATGTCAGCGGGCAGCCGGCCGAGAACCGCAGAGCCTGCAGTCTCTACCTATCCATAATGGATCGATTCGGAGTCGAACTGCCAAAGTTCGGGGACTCGTCGCAGCGGCTCGGACCCCTCAATGGTTGACAAGGTCGTTGTCCGCTCCACCGTCGCTGCGTTCCCCTTGAAATCAGATCCGCTACTCTTGGCGACCCGTGATGCCTCCAGCTACAACCCGAGCAACTGCTCAATCGCTTCGCGGACTGACGCCCGGACTTCGGCTGTGTTGCCAACGTGAGCCGTTTTTACAACGCCGTCTTTTCCAATCAGCACGACCGAGGGCAGCGACGTCACGCCAAAAGCGTCGGCGATCTGACGATCACGATCGAGAACGACTGGATGGTCGCGATAGCCCTGGGCTTTAACAAACGCTTCGACCACCTGACGTTGCTCACCAACGTTCACGGCATAGAAAACCAATCCCTTTGGCTCAACGGTCTCGAGAAAATCCAAAATCGCTGGCATCTCCGCGTGACTCGGGGCAGCCCAGGTTGCGAAGAAGTAGACGACCACCAACTCTTTGTCTCGGTGCGTCGAAAGATCCCAGCGCGATCCATCGAGCAATTGACCGGTAACCGTGGGTGCTTGTTTGCCGACAAGTTCCCGGGTTCGCCCTTCAAGCAAGAAACCGTAAAGATCGGTAACCTTGTTCGCATCAGCGGGAAGCTTCAGAGAAGTGGGTTCCTCGGGCACTTGATCGCCGGCCATCCAATTCAAGTTTGATTCAATTCGCAGGGTGTGAGGGGCACCATCCGCCAAGAACTCGATTTGCGAAACCACCTTGAGCATCCTCGGTGCCTCTCCGAAAGCAAACCAGACTTGTTTCTGGTTCGACTTATTACCGCCCCAATTAAAACGAAAGTGGTCGGCTCGACCGCCCGGCAGTTCGACGGTGCCGACGAATTCGACATCGGAAGCCATCGTCATCAAGTAAGCGGCGGGCGACTCGCTGAAGAGCAGATCCAGTCCACTGTTTCGCAGACTTGTCTCGGTCATCACGTCGTCCAACAAATCAGCAATGGTTCCCTGTGTTTGGGAGTAGATCGTTTCACCCGACCGCTTGAGCACACGAGTCAACATCGTCCCGTCACTATGACACTGAAGCGTTTGTTGTCCCTTTCCTTGATCGCCGACGTGCAACTCGAAAGGACCGCCGTGCCATCCGAAGAGCTGAAACTGGTTCTCGCCCGATGATTGACGATCGCCATCAAGGATCCACGACTCAGAAACATCGACGCGATAGCGACTGCGGGATTCCAAGGATGCGATGACCCGACGGACGGCGGCGTCAAATCGTTCTACGTCTGCAGCATTGGAGGCTTCCGTCGGAGCGGTATCCGTGCCCCCGGCCTCGCCCTCGGCCACCGGGCTCGCCGCGGCCGCTCCTTGCGGGTCCTGGGCAAACGTTGACGCGTGGCGGAGCCCCACGGAGGAACCGCAGCAAGCCAGGATCAGCGAGACACACAATCGGGGTCGAATCCTGTTGATCATAATTGGCAACGAACTCCTGAACTCATTTTCGACATATTGCCGGAGAAACAACGTCTGACAAGAGAAAATCGCATCCCTACCGACCGCCGGCTGCAACGCGGATTCTTTGGACCAATTCCCCAATCTGGTAAAACAGCGGCGAGTTCAGTGAAGAATCTTGGCTAACCAAGCGACTCACATTTCTGGACAGCTGTTGGTACTGCGACATGATGCGATCGGCGGAACTGGAAAGGGAAGTCGCATACCGACCGCCGGCAGCTGCTTGTCGAAACGCCAAAACGTAGCGTTTGAAATCCTGCAGATCCCGCAGAAGACTCGCCGCATTTCGATTGCTTGAAGCGACGGGGGCCAGCGTCTGAGCGTAGGAATCAACCTTACCTAGAAGCTGATCGGCAAGCACCACACACTCTTCCTGATGAGCGGGAGGTCGCGCCGGACTTGGCTGGAAGGGGAATCCGCCCCACGCCGGCCGGTCAATGACCACAGGCTGCGAGGCTTGAATATTGAAGTCACTGTTGACACCCAACGCACCAGCGGTCGACTGCAGCTGAGACTGGAAATTCCACCAGGCTCGTCGCACGTTGGAATCAGCTTGGTTCATGTCTCGCGAAATGTACCGCGAAGCATCGACAATCCCCCTCATGGACCGCTGGATCGACGCACTCGACTGGCCTTGGCGTACCATCAGATTCAAGGATTCGATCCGAGTCGACAAATCCTGGACGTCGCGCGACAGGTGCGCGTAAAAGGGACCTTCATGCTGATAGCTGAGCAACCCGTAGGCTAAGCGACGACTCTCGTCCGAAAGGCGATTGACCTCGCGCACAGCTCGCTGGGAGATTCCGGGATTCGAAGGCGGCGGAAACAGCGGCGGTCGCGACACGCCGGGCGGGCGAGTGATTCCTCCGCTGGAATAGTGCGCCGCAGCGACCAGTTGCGAGACTTGCTGCAGCATTTGCCGCGACTGGGATGACGAGCCAGGAACGCGATAAAAGCGTCTCTCCAAGTCTTGAAGTGAGCGATCAAGATTCGACAAGGAAACATCGATTTGCTGTGCCGTGCTGTTGGGTGAGCGGACAACATTGCGATATTGCTTGGCCACGGACAGAAACTTCGCACCCTGTTCGAAAACTCCCCGACCGAAGTAGGTGTTTCCCATTTCCGCCTTAATGAAGTTCAGCAGCAGATTGGCCCGGTCGACCAATTGCAGCGCGATCTGTTCGTTTCCGGCGGGCGGATAGTAGGCCGGCGGAGTTGGCAAGAAACTCGGCAGCTGCGTCACATGATTGGAGCGACAAAATGCCCGGACCATATCAACGCGGCGAACACCGGGCTGCATGATCTGATTGGCCCAAAATGCCTGTTCATCCGGTCGTGGCTCTCGACCCAAAAACGTCTCATACATCCGCTGGACGTAGAGGTTGGGATCTCGGTGCCCCTGCGTGGCATAGATCTCATCGGATCCAAACAAGACGATCGTGTTCTCGAGCGACCCGCCGTCGCGGTTCAGCCCCGCGTGGTAATTCAGCTCGCTTCCCGTTGGTTCACGACCGGACATGTCGCTGAACAACTCCCGGAGGAACTTGCTCAAATCGGATCCCCGCGCCGGCGGGGAGGTCAACCCTGCCGCTAACGTTAAGGCAGCAATCACCAGAATGCCCCGTCCGATATTCTCAAAGTTCCTGATCATCGATCGTCGTTCCTGGGGATGTCTGTTCGGGAGACGTCTGTTCGGAGAGATGTCTGTTTGAGGGGGTCGTCGTACTCGTTCTGATCACGATGATTTTGCCGACAAATAAAGATAGTCCGAATGGAGGAGGCGAAACAGGGCGCCGGCACGGCTCACGACGCGCGGCCCACGGCCCACGGCCCACGGCTCACGGCACACGGCTCACGGCACACGGCTTACGATGCACGGGGCACGGCTCACGAAGCACGCGTTTGACCCGCTTACCGGATGATTCATGGCGGCCGAGTGGTCGGCCAGGCGATTCCTAACGGTTGGAGTTACAGCCGGAAAAGCAAAATACTTGAAGCCGGAGGGCGTCGACCATGACGTACGTTTGATCAGCGTTCACGACTCCACTGTGGGAAATTCCGTCATGCGTTCTCTGCTGGTCCTGCTCGCGGCCCTCGCGATGTCCGTTGAAGGCACCTCCGCAATTGCCCAGAGCCGTTTCCGAGCCTTCCGACCCGGGCTTCATCACGATCGACTCGAGCACTCGCATCGCCATGCGACTCCTTACCGGGGTGGGCGGTCTTTTCGATCCGGGTCGACGTTGTTCGGATTCAGCTTTGGCACGCTACCCTACGGATACGACTACGCGGGCTACCCCGATCCCTATTTCCTTTATCCGTATTCCCTTGATCCTTGGGCCCGCGGAAGCTTTCGAGCACCCGATCTGCTGGACGACCCGTACTTCTATGATCGCGTTCCACCGGTCAATCGCTATCGACGTCCACACGCGTCACGTCGTTTACCCCACCGAAGCGGCCGACCGCCGCTTGAGCTTCGCAGTTCTTCCGGCAGCCCGACTGGTTCATTCCCTAACTTTGACACGATTGACGCTGGCCCCAGTATCGTGCAACGCGACCGCGGGATGAGCTCTAATCGGGGCATGGTTCTCGGGGGTCAGCCGGATGCGGGCGATCGTGGCTTCGAGAATGGCATGAAGGCGCTCGAGTTGCTGCAGCAAGCCAACGAGACACTCCTGCTGAATCTGGCCCGGTACGATGGAGGCGACGCCTGGATCGAGTTTCTGGGCTGCCAGCGCATGATTGCCGACGCGGTCGAATCCGACATGCAGCAATTGCGACGATGGATGGCCCGCTTTGATGGAGTTGCCACGGATGCGACGATGCAATCCGTCGCTTCGATCGATGGCTTTGACCAGACACGTTCGGCACTGCGCCAGTACTTGCGCCGGCCAATTCAATCCGTCGACTCGGTTGATCCTTCGCCCGCTGTCGAAGCGTTGCCAGCTCCGGAGCCGGACCTCCCGCCAGAGGCGGTACTCGAGGGGGCTTCGGAGGTTTAGTCGCTCGGCGGTCCTCCCTCTTCCTCCCATCCTATCATGAGATGATCTGGCGAAGCTTCGTAGGAAGCTTCGGCCAAGCTCCGTTAGGATGGAAGGATGAGCCCAGAGAGTCGCAATTTCACGATCAGCCAGCTGCTGTCTCTCACCGCACTGGTCGCGATCACAATGTCTGTGGTCCGGTTGCTCGGTCCGAGTGCCTTGTTCTCGCTCTTATTGGTCGCCTATGGATTCGCACCAACGATTGCAATGCTAGTAATGTATTTAGCAAGGCACCGCTCGACGAAGGTGCGACTGTTGCTTGGCGCATCGACGCTTGCGTTGCTCGCGGTCGCTATGTTGCTCCACAGCGGCCTGAGCTACGGTAGCGAATCGCTCTACTTTGTTCTTCTGGGAACGGTGATCGAGTGGCCGGGCCAAATCGCAGTCCTGACGTTTTTACATCTGCTGCGACAGAATCAATCCATTGAAGTTTCGTCACCCCACCTCGACCGATGGCATGCGTCAGACATGCCCGACTCATTCGTTTCCGTGCTGGAGCTCGAACCGGTCACGCGAAGCGACGATTGATCGAATCGTCGCCTGCGGCAGTCAAGCCGAGAACTACTCGAGGTAACTCTTGAGCATCCACACGGTCTTCTCGTGAACCTGGATGCGGGCAATCATCATGTCCTCCGTCTCCGAATCCCCAGCCTCACCAGCGTGATCGCGTGCCGTCTGCAGATCGCCTAACAGTTTCTCATTCGCCTTGACGAGGTGGGCGACCATGTCCTTTGCCGAAGCATCCTCGGCAATTTCGTCGATGCCCGCCATTTTGGCGAGATTCCCCAGTCCCCCGGGAGCCAGCGCGCCTTTGGCGCGAATTCTCTCGGCGAGTTCGTCGACCGCAATAAACAATTCGTTGTACTGTTCTTCGAACGCAGCGTGGAGTGAAAAGAAAGACGGACCTCGCACGTTCCAATGGCAAATGTGGGTCTGTCCGATCAGTGCATACGTGTCGGCAACAACCTGTCGTAAAGAATCAACCACTGCGTTACTCATCGATGTCTCCTTTGTCAAAGTATTAAACCTACATCCATACGATAGGAAAGATTCAAGGGACTGCGAACGCGGTAGAAATTATCTTGAGAATCAGGTCTTCGTGAAAACGACTACCTGCGAAACGCCTGAGTACGAGTACGACCAAGGAACATCGAGGAAAGCGACATTTTCAATTCAAAGTAGCGATTGCCGGCTATCCCTTGCCCCCTTCAATAAAACACTGGTCAACAAGATCCTTCGGAAGTGATTCCAAGAGTCGCGCACCTTTTTCGGTTAGCGAGTAATTCGCAATGGTCGATTCAACAATCCGCGGGGCTAGTTGAGGTCGTACGAACAACTGCAGCGCGACTGCGGTGGCGGGAATCACGCTCCAGAGATCCTCGGACGGCCGCGTCGTTTCGTTTTCACAACCTTTGTATGCTCCGGCGTGTCGCATCATTCGCCATGCTTCGGCGAACAGCTCACGCCGGTTGGCCCCGCCGATCGCTTTGGCCAGGAGTACTTGGAACCCATTGTGGCTCTGGACACCGGGACGGGTCGGAAGAGCGGTCGCAACTTGCTCGCCCAGCGAGATCTTTACCAACAGATCGCACAGATTCACGCCGCAGAGTCGAGCGTTGACCGTTTCTCCAATGCGAGGATTTGCCTCAAAGTACTGAACCTGTCCTGATTCGGGATGATAGAAGTACTCGAGAAACAGGGGCCCGTGCCAGCGAAGCTTCTCTCCCAAATGCTGGAGATCTGGCCAGACGGCGTCGTGCTTTGCCGACTCGCGGAACATTTGGCCACCACCCAGTCCAACCAGACGATTTTCGCTGCAGTGGGCCGCAATCAGTCGTCCATGTTGAAACACCGACTGAACCACACTCGGTGTCCCATAGGCGGGTTGTTGCACAATCACTTCCGCATCGTCCGGGACAACGCCGAGTCTCTTGAACTTTGCAAAAGCGTGTTTCAATTGTTCGAGACTCTCGATTCGCTCGACCCCCAGCCCGCCCGTTCCGTGAGCCAGTTTGAGGTAGCAAGGGTACTCGCTGATCGAATCAAGATCAGCCTCATGCGAGACGACCTGGAAACGGGGCGTCGGCAGCCCAAGCTCTGTCATCAGCCTCGAGAACTCGACCTTGCTCTGCATGCGTTGCAGCGCGTCGAACTCGGGGACGGCCAGCCCCACGTGTCGCTCAAACGACTCACGAAAGTAGGACAACAGATAGACCTGCTCATGCGTCGGCAGAAGCACATCGTATTTCCCTTCCTGGATTCGCTTGACGAGAAAACGCAGATAGGCAGCGGGGTCGCGCGAATAGTGTGGACAGCGGTAACACTTGCGAATCCGACTGGAAAACCGGCACTGGCATAGCGGCGACGGATCGACGATGTCGACGGTCGCATCGAGGTTATAGAGTGTCTGCCGTGCCGAGGAGCTGGAGCCTTCGGTCAGCAGGATCGTGGTTCGACTGGACAACACAGCCTCGACGTCAACGCTACGAATGACTTGGACCGCTTGCCCCGCCGCCGCTAAGACTTGACGCGCTAAGACTTGACGCGCTAAGACTTGACGCGCTGGGTCGTGACTCACTGGGTCGTGACTCACTGGGTCTTGACGCGCCAGGTCCCGACTGAAAAAGTCCTGCCAGCTGTCCCTGTTGGGCAAGCCAATCGAGGGCCTCGCGCATTCCCTCCTGGAAGTCAACGCGCGGCTCATAACCCAATATCCGCTCCGCTTTTTCCTTGGAAAAGTCGAGGTTCAACGTCATGAATTTCAGTCGAGTCCTGGTCAGAACGGGGGCCGACTTCTTGCCCAACCATCGTCCGGTGGTCTCGAAGAACCGGACCGCAACATTGGCGAGCCAAAGTGGCACGTGTCCGGGCCTCGGTTTGCCCAGGTAATCCGCAATCGTGCCAATGAACTCGACTCGGTTCACAAGTCGTCCATCGCAAATATTGAACACCTCTCCGATCGCCTGATCCTTCTCGATCGCCAACAAGATGGCATCGACCAAGTTGCCAACGTAAGTGTTGTTCAACACGTTTTTGCCGTCGCCGATCAATCGCATTTGCCCGGACGCAACCGACTCCACCACACGAGGCACAACGTGCCGGTCGCCCGGTCCGTAGATGAATCCCGGTCGCAAGATCACAAACGGAAATCCATTCTCCCTGCGAGCCGCGTGCAGCACTTCTTCGGCGGCTGCTTTTGTGCGAGTGTAGGCGTCAATCCCATCGGTGTCCGGCGGAATTGTCTCGTCCGTTTGGAAATGATCTCGAGCCTCATAGACTCCCAAAGAACTGATGTGCACGAAACGCTCGAGTCGCCCGCTCTCATTCGCCGCGGTGATCAGGTTCTTCAATCCGTCGACATTGACCGCCCGCGACTCCTCTTCGCTGCACCAGTCACCGAGCTGGGCGGCGGTGTGAACAACGATTTCGATCCCCTCGGTCGCGCGGCGCAGGGAATTGAGATCCAACAGGTCGGCCTCAAAGATCTCCACATCCAGATCGCGGAGTGGCTCGCGGTTACTCGTCGCGCGAACCATGCAGCGAACCTTGTACCCGGCCTCCGCAGTCCGGCGAGCCACTCGACGACCGACCGTGCCGGCCGCACCCGTGATCAAGAGCGTCTTCTCAGACGAAGGCTTCGACGATTCCATGTTGTCCCAATCTGCTCGGTTCTGAAAGCTCACCCGCGAGAGACGATTGCCCAACCACCAACGCCGGGCAAATCGCTTCAAGCCTTCTCAAGACTAAGATTCTCGCTTTTCCCTAAATCTGCTTCTTTCGTTCGCGAGACGAGAAAGAAAAGCAAGTTTTCCTGGCCGAGACACGTCCCCTCGAGAGTTCCGATCCTTGAGGTAACGGTCAATTTCAGCCGCACGCAGCCCATTGGCACCGAAAGCTTCAAAACAATCGATTGCTGGGCTGAAGATGTACCGGGCGTTGAGCATCATCAGCGTCTTGACCCAACCGCCGCAAACAAGCGAAGAGCGACGGATAAAGGTGTCACCGTTGATGTAGCGAATGGAGGCTGCAATCCGTCTTGTCGCCGAATCCTGAGTCCGATGAATCAAGTCGCCCCGCATCAAGAGCAAATCGCCAGCCTCGAGAAGCGGTGTTTCTTCGATCTCCGCCAAGTCAAAGTCAAGCTTGCCGACCTTCCCGCCACGATCATCATCCTTGATCATCCACGCTGCCCCCGACCTGAAGACACGCGACCTGTAGACACGCGTCGCACCTCTTCCCACGAGCCGCTGGTAAACCTCGGGAGCCCGCTCTTGAAAGCGGTCAAAGGGCGCGAGCGTGAGATTCGATTGTTCGCGGTTCGGCTTGACGATGGGAAGGTAAAAATTCAGGTAGTTCTTCAGATCTTGCCACATCCAATAATTCTCGTGATCCTGGTGCCACGGAAACTGCTGCGGTCCGGGCCGAAGCTTCACGAGCGTCGACTTTTCCGAAAAGGTGGCAAAGAAGATTCCATCGTTCAGAAGATTGACGCGGACCTGGCTTTGCTCCTGGACGTCTTGGATCACTTCCCGGCATTGTCGGTCCAAGTTCTCCAGGGCGTCGGCAGACATGCGGCGGACGCTGTAGTTGGAATTCTGTTCCAACGATGCCGCTTCGAAGTCCTCGCGCAGCATCTCGATCTGTTCCTGCGAAAG
>JARFQX010000937.1 GCA_029287555.1 Rubripirellula sp.
CCCCCCCCCCCCCCCCCCTTTTTCAAGCAGAAGCCGGCATACGCGATTAGGTCGTTGGTCTCGTGGGCTCGGAGATGTGTATAAGAGACAGACAGTGGATCCACCGCGGGCGTCGGGGTGCAAAAACCGCTCGTCGAGGAATGCTCCGAACTGTTCGCTTACCTGTTGATTGCTTTTTCCAGCGTGGAGGCAGCGATCTCGGCCTTCGAGGACCGCGCGAAGCTCAACCGTGCCAAAGAGGTCACGAACTCAGGCATCCCACGGAGTTCCAGCGACAGCGGCGACGGCTTGCGGACCGCTGCATGTCGTTGAAACGCGACATCGTTGAACGCGATATCGTTGAACGTGATATCGTTGAGCTCAGGGGGCGCGTCAACGCTGTTGCGAATAAGCATAAACTAGCGCGCCGATGACCCCGGCTTGATCGCCACAGAGTGAAAAGGACAGGTTCGCCGAACCGCGAAAGCCGTCCAGGGCGTGTTCGTCGTACGTCTGCTTCGCCACGCTGAGGTATCGCTCGCGAAGTGCGGGCGAGATGTCGCAGACGCCACCGCCGATCACGAGTAAATCGTAATCCCCGATGTAATTGAGCGTTAGCAGGGTGATACCCAGTGCGCGAGCCTGGTCATCGAGTAACTCTTGAGCGAGCGGGTCGCCTGCCGCCGCCAACTCTCGCAGCTGCTTTGCCTTTTCCCGGACGCTGGATCCTTGATGATTCAGCGGGTGGTCTCGCCATTGCTCCAGTGTTAGACGATGAGCGAGTTGATGGGTCAGGGCGGTCAGCGAGACGGCAGATTCGGCGGTGCAGTAGGCGTTGCCAACTTTCAATTGTCGATCGTGCTCGTAGCGAAAGACGCTGGCGGGAAGCATCATGTGCCCGGCGTGGCCGGCACGGCCCTTGCAGCCTCGGACCGTCACCCCTTCGCGTACTTCACCGCCACCGAGTCCTGTTCCCACGGTCACCATAAACATGGACCGGATCGATCGGTCGAAGGCCGCGTGCTGCACATCGCTGATCCAATCGGGCCACCGGATGGTCGCAGTGCGTACTGCGTACTCGCCAAGCGCCGCCGCCTGGCCGTCACCGATGTAGGAAACTCGAACCCCGGAAGCGAGTTCGCCGAAGGCATCCTCGAGCGCCTGGCGAACGGGAAAACGATCCCACTTTGCCGGGTCCAGGTTTGGGGTCTGCAGCAGCACGCCATCGGCGGTTGCGGGCCCCGGGGTGGCCAAGGCGATCTCGGCCACGTCGTTCGGTCCGTATCCCCGCTGCTCCAACTCGCGGACGATTTGGGCGAGGATGTCCCCGATCGTCGCGTCGGGGCCATCCTTGCTGCGAGTCGGGAACTGCTGTGAGACCCCAAGAACCGTTGAATCCTCATTGCCGAGGCAGATCGTGCAGGTGGTTCCCCCTACGTCGACTCCAATGAATACCGACACGACCTATGTTTCCTTGGCGGAAGAAGCGAGAGCAAATCGCGGCCCGTTTCCGGACCGTCCCTACAATAGCGCGTGGGAGACCCGGTCAACAAGCACACTTGCAGAGAAATTCATGGCGTCACCCTAACGCGGGTTCCCAAGCCACTGCATCCATTCTTCAATTGCTTCCTCGCTCAAGTTCGGCGTGGGAATCTCGGCGAGCTTGACGCTCCCACCAGGTTTTCCAGGCGACTGGGCGCGAACCTGGAGGACTCCATTGACGTTGATCTCGAAGCCGATCAGGCGGGAGCGGCGGGATGGGTCGGTGATTTCGAAGTCGTATCTTCCGAGCGAGTGCCAGTCGTCGCCGGCGGCGCCCGAGGATTCGACCAGGGACAGCGTCATCGAGCTGCGATCTCGTCCGACGGTCAGGCGGCGATTGGTCCGCGCCGGAAGGCCCGTTCCTTTGGGAATGATCGGCAAAATACGCCGTCGCTTCTTGGCATCTTCCACAACAATGCCCAGTGTTTGACTGGTCACCGCCCGCGGTGGCATCCTGAGGCCGCCACGTCCCGGAAGCTCGGACGCCAAACAGGCAGCGGCCCCGCGCGCTGCATCGGTGCGATCGGTCGGCTGAATGTCCGCATCGGCGATCAGGCCGCCCAAGACGGCATCGCGGACCACGGCGATTCGCATCAAAGGGCCGAGGGTAACGCATTGCTTGATGTCTTCCAGATCGACGCCGGCGCGGTCCACGACATCGACGAGCGTCTTGCGCAGCCCGTCGACAAGGTCTTCACATGCCTCCAACCACTTTCCTCGATCGACGATGACCGTTCTCGATTTCTGCTTCAACACCACCGTGATGCGGACTCGCGACATCAGTAACATCGAATTCATCGCTTTTTCGCATGCCATTTGCAGGCGTGCCGCGCTCTTGATCGAGTCACGCGGATCGAAAGCGTGCTCCGCGACGAATGCCTTCGCCGCCAGGTCGACCAAACGCTGCAACCAGGGCAGCGTCCCGGTGTGCCAGTGACCGCCGGTGGCCAACTGATGAAGCCGCGTGGATTCCCGGCGAATCACGGCGATGTCGGATGCCTGCCCGGTCAGCCCTACGAAAAGAATCGTTTGTTCCTGGTCACCCTCGATATCCGTCGCGTGACTCGCAAGGGGTTCGAGATCGGAGTCAACGAACACCGATTGAACCGCCGCGGTGCTACGGTCCACCAGTCTTACCGAGGTCATCCCCGCCATGCGAGCAGCCAACAGCACGCTGCGCCGGTGCAGCTGGTCGAAATTACTCGGCACCGTGATGGCGATCGCTTGGGGCGGATTTCTTTCGGGCCATGCGTTCGCCTTGATGCGCTGGAACAGCAACGCCAACAAAACTTCAGGGGGACATTGCCTGCCGCCAATCTCGCGGTCCACGACCGGTCGGCCAATGTACATGGGCAGGCAGTGAGCAAGCCGATGCGGTTCTTTGTCCCGACGCTCCAGCGCCGAATTCCCGTAGACCAGTTGGCCATCGTCGTCGCTGGCAATCGCCATACGAAACAGCGGGTTATCGGGGCCGCCGGCCGAGAGCAACCTGATTTCTTCCCCGGGCGCCGATTCAGCCGTGGCCGAATAGAACATCCCAAAGTCGATGGCCAGGATGCGCGAGGTTGGTCCCGCCGTGGAGCCGCCTGAAACGGTGGATTGGTCCTTGATCGCGGTTTGCTGCGTGAACTCGGCCAGCCACAATGGCGTGTCGGTCTTACTCGCGTACTCGCCCAGGTCTTCGATGACCTCGTCGAGCGACGCGTAACGCTCCTTCGGCGTCTTGGCCATCATTCGCTTGAAGATGTTGGCAAACTGCATGTCGACATCGTCGCGAACCTGCATCAAGTCGGGAATCTCTCCGTGACGATGCCCGTAAACTTGGTCAAGGTACTCACCGGTAAACGGCGGCCGCCCCACCAGCAGGAAATAGAGAGTCGCGCCGAGCGAATAGATGTCGCTGCGGGCGTCGGCCGATTCCGGATCTTCCAGTTGCTCCGGCGACATGTAAGGTAGCGTTCCGACCAGACGGCCCTTGGAGGAAAACGAATCGTCCGAACTCTTGCCAGATTCGACAGGTGGCTGGGGCTCCTCGGTCAGCAGTGCCGCGGAGCTGATCCGAGCCAAACCGAGATCCAAGACCTTCACCGTGCCGTCGGACGCTCGCATGAGGTTGCCCGGTTTGACATCGCGATGAACGATTCCGGCGCGATGCGCGTGCAGCAGACCGAGTGCTGCCTGGCGGATCACCGCGGCTGCCGCCCCGACCGACAGCGGACCGTCGCGCGAGACGAGCTTGGTTAGCGTCTGGCCCTGGACGTATTCCATCGCCAAATAGTGAATGCCATCCGCCTCGCCCGCGTCAAAAGCGGTGACGATATTGGGATGCATCAACCGTGAGGCGGCGCGAACTTCTTCGTAAAAGAACGAGATCGCCTCCGGATCCTCCATCCTTTCGACCGGTAGCATCTTGATCGCGACGACGCGCTGCATCCGCGTATGTTCGGCCAAATAGACCTGGCCCATCCCCCCCGTACCGATCAACTCGATGATCTTGTAATCGCCGATTTTTTTGGGAATCGACGCCCGGGTCTTGGTCGGCGAGTAGACAAACCCTTCGCTACTCTCGGGATCCAGCGAGAGTTCACAGGTGGGGTCTTCGGTAATCGGATAATTGTCGGTGGAATCGCTCAACCAAGGAACCTCGAATCGGTGTGTCGCAGCGGCATGGGAGCCAAACTCGTTGAATCGTGGGAAGAACCGAGCCTGGACCGACACCCCGTTTGGCCAACGAAAAGACTTCGTATTATCTATAGAACCTAACAACGCCCGATTTGTACTAGTTTCCCCTGGTTTGGATCGTTGGAAAAGCCCAGCGTGGCGTGGTTCCCGCCTCCCATTCGTCTTGATCGCGCCCTTCGGCCCCCCGGAGCCGAAGAATCGTCGAAAAATCGTCACAGCCTGCCCCCGGAAACGGTCCACCATGAAGTCGCTTCGTATCGCAACCAGGAAGAGCCCCTTGGCGCTCTGGCAAGCTC
>JARFQX010000955.1 GCA_029287555.1 Rubripirellula sp.
GTTCAACCTGTAGGCCGGCATCAAGGAGCGCAGCGACGCCGATCCGGCAATGCTTCTTGCTCGGCGTCGAATCGTTGTTCGATGCCGGATCGGCGCTTCGCTTGATTCGGCCTACGTCGAATTCCCGGACACCCTCCCGTAGTCCGCAGTCGCAGATATTCAGGGACGGGCGATGCGATAAACAGGTTGGCTGGTAAGCTCGATTGGCTGCGCGCAGAATTGCGTGAGATGGCGATTGGCAAGCCGCAGCTGTTCATCGGTCAATCCACCGGCGATTCGATACCAATAGGCGTGATCATTGACCAGTAACTTGGCGAGGGTTGCCGGCGTGTCGGGAATCATGGGACGCAGCCGCGTGTTGAGATGACGCGAACGCTCTCGCTGCTCCGTATCAAGGTCCCCTTCAAGCATGTTCCGCAGCGAGGGAACAATCAGCGTGCCCCAAGCCAACAGCTGGCGTTCGGCGTCGATCCGCGTCGCTCGCCGACTCGCTCGCAACTGTTCCACGCACTGACGGACTTCGTCCTGGTTGATGGGTGAATCAAGCGGCAGCTCTTCGAGCATGATCTGCTGGGTCGACTCGCTGATCGTTCGCAGCGATTCACCTCGCAACAACCGCTGAATCAACCATCCAAAATGATGATCGAACGCGTCCGGATTGGCGTGACGAAGGTGCAGCAGATTTGTACCTTGATATTGGTCGGTGTGATCCTCGCGAGTGTGATGCCAAGTCAGTTGACCGACTGCGGGTTGATTGAGGACCGCTCGTTCCCCACTTTGCGGAAACCACGACTCGATTCTCATTGCCTTAGCTTCTTGGACACTCAGCGTTAACTGATGACGGTCGGACTGACAAACGTAATGCAGCGAGGGAATGCCGCGTTCGGCCGTCACCGTGATGCTTTCGAAGACACCGTTCTCGTCGCAGCTCTGTGAGCCCTTTCGATGCCTGGGACAATCAAGGCACAGACGGCCCTGGACCAATTGAAAGCGAACCACCCCGGCGGACGCGAAGAAGCCAGAATCGTCTGGGCCCGACCGAGACGTAGAGAGACGGTCCCCAGCGGGCCGTCCTTGTGCAAAAGACGCCACGTCCAACGTGGACAAGCCGAATACGGCTACCAGCAAGCTCCACCTCATCCCTGATTCCTCTCCTCTCCCCGAGTCTTTCGGGAGCCATCGCGGAGCGATGGTGGGGTAATCGTGGTACCGGAGGACGCTTCGGCCGTCCCTCATCGGGCAGGCCGACGAGTCCATCGTCGACTATCGTCGAAAACCGCACTTCGTGTGAAGAGAAGATTTAAAAAGGAGCAAGGCCTTGTGGATTCGATGCCCTTGAGAGAGCTTCAGGGCGACTCTGAGCACCGATAAACCACTTTCACGTCGTCCTGGATTTGTTCCAAAGACATGATTTGGAATCTAGGCGAGTCTGGAAGTCGAGCGATTCCTGCTCCGCCGATCGGCCCCGGCGCATCGCGTCCACCAAAGGCGAGCGGGCCGATGTACACGTGGCACTCATCGATTTGCCCGGCGGAAAAGAAGCTAGCAATTAACTCGCCTCCCCCTTCGACCATCACATTGGTCATTCGCAACGCGCCCATTTGCAAGAGGGCCGCTCGGACCATCTGTACTTCGTCGTCCGTATTGGTTTCGATCACGTTGGCCCCGAGGATTCGGAGCCGGTCCAGTTGCTGGCGGGCTTCGCCGCGCGAAAGCAGGTCACGCCCGATCACCAAAGTCAAGGGAATTTGGCTCGCGGTCGTGACCAATCGTGAGTTCTCCGGCGGCAATCGATGTCGGCAGAAAACCAAACGCGTTGCGATTCTCGCAGGTGAAGCCGACGGATCGCTCGATCTCGCATTGAGCATTGGATCGTCGGTAATGACGGTTCCCATCCCCACGGCGATGCCGTCGACGCGACTGCGCAGGTGGTGCACATCGGCCCGTGCCGCTTCACCCGTAATCCACTGGCTCTCTCCGGCGGTGGTGGCGATCCTCCCGTCCATCGTCATGGCCCACTTGGCGATCACCCAAGGCTTGCCAGTGCGGAGAAGTTTGAGGTACGGCGCGCAGGTGACTGCAGCCTCATCCTCCAGAACGCCCGAGGTGACTTCGACGCCCGCGTCGCGCAGTTGTTTCAAGCCGCCACCTGCGACTTTCGAAAATGGATCGGTGAGCGCGACCACGACTCGAGTGATGCCGGCGCGGATCAACGCCTCGCTGCAGGGAGGCGTCTTGCCGTGATGGCAACAGGGCTCGAGCGAGACGTACGCGGTCGCCCCGCTGGCATCCCCGCGGGCGACCGACCGAATCGCTTCAATTTCCGCATGGGCTCCCCCGAAACGCTGGTGAAAGCCTTCGCCGATGATTTCGCCGTCACGGACCAGGACGCATCCGACCATCGGATTGGGTTCGACGTCGCCTTCGCCCAGCTGCGCCAACTCGATCGCCCGGCGCATGTAGCCGACATCGCGTCGAGAATCAGGCGGTTGGTTCGCCGATGCCATGTCTTGCGGTTGCACCTGAATTTCCCGCCCTGAGTTTCCGCCCCGAGTTTCCGCCCCGAGTTTCCATCAGCGTCGGATGCTTGCTCCGGCGAGAGTGACGCGACGGATGCGGCTCGAGCCGATCGGCCTCAGTCCATCCCGGGGATCCAAAGTTTGTTTCCGGCCTGCTGCTCGGGCGGTGATCCCTGCTCGGGTGTCCAAAGCTCGCCGCCCTGAGTCGGCGACGCGTTGGCGGTTGCGGGCTGTTGACCGCCGCGCGGTGTCCCGTCGGGGCTGATCAGTCCGTAGCTCATCAACATTTGCTGCAAGCGCGCCATCACTTCGGGTTCATTCCCGTAGCGACTTGTCAGCGTTTCGATGGCATTCTGGAACCCGGCCGCATCGCCCGCCGAGAGACGGAGGCCGACTTCCGAGAGCAGCAGATTTGCGATCGGCATTTGCATCGATTCCGCGTACGCCTTGGCCTCTTCGAGCAGTTTCAAAGCTTCGTCGTTCTGCGCAGCGGCGTTAATCAAGGTCATGTAAGCGAGCATCTTTGCCGGACGCTGCTCTTGGTCCAAGTCCATCCCAACGAGCTTCGTTGCGAACCGGCGCATCGCCGGTGTCGACGTGACCTGCTGGGCACGTTGCAGCAAGTAGATCAACGATTCGGCATCGAGCCCCGAGGGATCGACGCGGTTGAGATCTTCGTTGGCAATCGATTCAACCGCACCGTTCTCGGGACGGATCATGGGCAGCGGTTCGAGTTTGGCCAGGGAATAGAGTTCGGCGATGATCTCGTCGCCCTTGGAAGCGATCGCGTCATATTGCTCGATGATTCGCATCACCACGGTGCGATCGAACTTCATCGACTCGTCATCGGCAGTCGATTTCAGGGACTTGCCGCCAAGCAGAGGAATCTCGGTCGAGGCGATCGCGTCGGCCATGCGAGCCTTCATCAGTTCCGCTTGCAGTTTCTCGGCGTCGGCCGGTTTGGCCTTGTAGTGAATCATCGCGATTTGAGGTTGGCAGGCGGCGAGCAAGGGGAGCGCGTCCCCGCTCGATTCCTCCAACTTCAGGTTGGGGATCAACGCTTCGAGCTTCGCGCGGACTTCGCCGACGTCGCTCGCTTGAACGTCGTGCACTTCGAGCCTGGCTTCTCGATCGGTTTGCTTGCCGTAAATGAACGCGAGCGCGATCGCTTCGGGCACGTCGTCGATGGGTGGCAGTGAGTCGAGCGACTCGGGCTTGTCGCGGTCGATGATCTGAAAGCCGCTGCGCGGCGGGACGTCCTCGTCGGTCATTCGCATCGAACCGAGCAGGTTGGATGGAAGCGCGACAAAGCGGGCGTCCGACATCAGACTCAACTCCGCCTCCTCGACGTTGTCCAACGGCGATTCGAGGATCGCAACCGGAATCGAGATCTCACTCGACTCGGGGTCGACCAAGGCGGACAAGGCACGGAAGCGAACCCGCTGCTCGTCGTCTAACGTCTCGCATCCAGACAGTTTTCTGAGTAATTCCGACTGCGTCCCAACATCGCCACGCCAGACGGCGCAGGACAGCAAACCGGACAGCACGGCGGGTTCGTTGGGAAGGGTTCGCCGAAGCGACTGAAACTTCGCTTCCGCCAAGTCGATTTTGTTGCTGTGCAGTAGCGTTGCCGCCTCGTCATAACGTTCGCCCCACTCCGCATCGGACGGTCTTTCAATCGTTGCGGGCGTCGACTTGATCAACTGATTGATCGTGGGTGATGTATTGAGTTGACGAAGGACCGAAATCGCTGCCTGGCCGCCCTCGTACCCCGAGGCCATCATGGAGAGCGACGCATAGACTCGCGCCGTGAGGAAGATGCCACGCTGAGCCAACGAAAAGGCCAAGATCGAGGCGACATCGAGTACGAACGAATCGACCTCTCGACCGCTCTCGGTCAAGGCTGCCAGCATCGATTCGGTCGCCTGTTCGACTTCGCCGTGAAAAAGTCGAGCGGCGGCTCGTTGCGTCAAGGCAAGCGGATTGCTCGGCTGCAAGCGAATGAAACGGTCCGCGTTGTCGCTAAGCGAATCGTACTCGCGAAGGTCGAGCAGCAGTCTCCCGCGAATTGCCAGGGCCCAGGCCGCATCGGGATGCTGATCCAAGATGGAAGACAATCGGTCCAAGGCGGGAACGATCTGGCCACCTTCAACCATCTTGAGCACGCCATCAAGTTCGGACACCGAATCCTTGCACTTGCAGAACTTGATCTTCTTGCCGCTTCCGCACGGGCAAACCGCGTATTTATCGACTGACATCGGGTCGTATCGCCAAAAGGAGTCTTCGGATGGGTCGCAGGCGTCGAAATGACCGGCCAACACCCCGTCAAACCAGAACTGTACCACGTCCCACCGCCGTCCCCATAGCCCTCGCTTCCCCTGCAATCGCAGTGCAACCTGTTCAAACGGCTGGACGAGCCCAAGCGAATCGGTGGGACCGTCCGAGCAGTTTTCCATCACCGCCGGGCGATGGCCTAGGGGTCCGATGAATCGGGCTGATCCGACCGATCGGGTTGATCCGACCGATCGGGCTGATCCGACGAATCGGGCTGGGGAGCGCGGAGGAACGACTGCAGCGGCGAGTCCTCGGGCAACGGCTCTTGTCCATGAGCCGTTTGTCGATCGAGTTCCCGATAGCGGATGTCGATCAGATCGAATACCTCCTGCAGGCGGGACTGCAGAAACTGATCGACAACCTGGTCGACCAAGGTCGGCGTGACCTGCTCGCCACTGGAAAGATCGTGTTGAATCCCCATCGGATTGCGTTTCAACGCTTCGAGCTTTTCCCTCCACCGCCGATCGGTTGAAAGGCGGACGTGATCAAATTCGTGCAGGACCAAGGGATTGTTCCAGAAGGTTTCGCTCTCGGGCCGGTTGCGAAACCAGATCGTGTGACGAGGTTGCCAGTCCAATCGAACTAATCTCGCTCCGATGCGAAGCTGTCGTCCATTTGGAGACAATCGCCACGTAGTGCGAGTCTTGTAGTCGAAGGCGATTCGATAATGCGTCTCGGCAGCATAGGACCTGACCGCCGCGTCCCCCCCGAACTCGAACGCGACCTCGCCCGCTTCGATCAGCCGCTTGAACTCTGGGGGAGGCGGGGGTAGATCGTCGAGCGAGATGGGTGACTGGCCGACCGCTGCCGACAACTTGAGCGACAACCAGACA
>JARFQX010001052.1 GCA_029287555.1 Rubripirellula sp.
ATGGGGATGGATGACTACGGCGGCGGCTACGGTGGACGGCCGTCGGGCTACGGACGAGCGGGCACAGCGCAAGGTGACGCGTTCGATACGTATGCCTCCAGCCTCACGTCGATGGTTGGGGCTCTCGATCTCTCGGGACTCTTCCTGCCAGAACAAGAAGTCGTCGTCGAGAGCGGTCCGGTCCTCAAGCGTGAAGCCGATCAGGCCTTTCAAGCGGGCAATCAGGCGATGGCCCTCGAATTGATGTTTGGTCACATGGCGGCTGAATATCAGGATGCTTTGATGTCGATCCAGGGGGTCAAGTACAGCCCAGTCTTGAAGCGACCGGTTTGGAACATTCGCTGGGGAGTCTCCATGTTTGTCCGCGGCGACTCGGTCAGCGATCCGAAGCCAATTCGCGAGGGCGCCACCCCCTCCTCGCGTCGCATGGCGGCCGGTGGCGGCTACGAAGCGGCGATGGCAGGTCAGGATTACGCCGACATGATGGAATCCGAAATGGACATGGACATGGAGATGGAGATGGACATGCAGATGGAAGAAGAATTCAACATGGAGGACGACTACGGCATGCAGATGCGGGGCCAAATGATGGGTCGGGGCGGAAGCGGTCGCCCCGGAATGCGGGGTCCGGCCTCGCGCGAACCCGAGATCCCGGAGCGGAAGATGCTTAGCGAGGAGGTTCAAGAATCACTCGACAAACATCTCGGACTGGTCGCCAAGATCATTCAAGAGGAATTCAACAAGCGTTTTCAACGAGGTGACTTTGGACCGCTCTTCACGTCGTTGGCACCGGTTGAAGCGGTGACAGAGAGAGTTCCCCGAGGCCGTGCCCAAGCGGCGGCACCAGCTCCGACGGCGCAGGGCCGAATGAGTGCGGCGCTCAACGAGGCGTTGCTTGACCTCGGCGAACCGGTGCATCCGATGTGGCAACCGGGCTTGGTGTTCTTGGGCCAGGGAACCTCGGATGAAATGTTGGTCGCGGCGAAGAAGTCGGGTTTGGACCTGATCCTGCATTTCGATGTGATCCTCAAGGAAGGCCGCAACGAGGAAGTTCAAAATATTTCGCGGTGCCGTCTCTTTAATGTTTCACCTCCGGCCGACAGCCGGGGAAACGTTCGACATCTCGTCGTCACCTCCAAGGGGATGGACAGCTACGAGGCCCGCCAGTTTGCGCGGGCCGGACGAATGGACGAGCGGGAGTACGTTACGGAGCAATTGAGCAACCTGTTGGAGATCATCGATCGCGACGTCAAAGTCGTCGATCTGCCAACCTTCTCTGCCGAGGTTGGCCAGTCACGACTGGCAACCATCATGGCGGGCCCCAGCGCTCGATCCCTGCGGACCCTCGCGGAAATCCGGCTGTACCAGGTGCGAAATCTGCTTGACGAAGCCCAGGTGGAAGCAGCCTTCGAGATTACCGCGGGCAGTGACGGCCTGATGCTGCTCTATGGCCCGGAGGATCAAAAGGTCGAGACCGTGCGCCGCTGGGCCACCGAAGCAGCCGCGGCCAATTAGTCCCCCCCAGGCGATTCGCAGCCAGAGGGCACGCTGGGCCGCAACCGTAGCCGAGTCTGTCCCCAGACTCGCAGCGAAGCTGTGACAAACGTCAATCCCGTGGCACTTCCACTCCTCGAATCAGCGCGGCGAGTTCCTCGTCCGGGGTGCGTCCTTCGATTTCCGCCTCGGCAGTCAACTGCACACGATGACGCAGGGCGGGAATCGCAATGTCGACCACATCGTCAGGGATCGCGTAGTCGCGGCCATTAAAAGCGGCGAGCGTTCGTGCCGATTGCATCAGCGCCAGCCCGGCTCGTGGCGAAGCGCCCAGGTGAAAGGCCGGCCAAGAACGAGAGGAACGAACGATCTTGTTGATGTAGTCAACGAGACTCTCTTCGACACGCACGCGATCGCACATCCGGGTCACCTCGAGAATTTGTTCGGGCGTTGTGACCGTCTGCACCTCGTCTTGCAACCGTTGATTCAGGTCAATCTGGCGACTGTGCAGTTTCAGGATCTCGGCTTCCTGGTCTGCGGTCGGGTAATCGACTCGCAACTTGAACATGAAGCGATCGAGTTGAGCTTCCGGCAAATTGTAGGTGCCTTCACTCTCCAGGGGATTCTGCGTCGCCAAGACGAGAAAGGGACGCGGCACCTTGTGGCTCGTACCATCCACCGTGACGCGATACTCCTGCATGATCTCGAGCAGGGCCGCGTGCGTCTTGGCCGGTGATCGATTGATTTCGTCGGCCAACAGAAACTGCGTGAAAACGGGGCCCGGGCGAAAGCGGAACTCCGAACGCTGCATGTCATAAACCGGTGCCCCCGTGATATCCGATGGCATCAGGTCCGCAGTGAATTGAATTCGCCCGCATTGGCATCCCAATACGCGACCAAGGGTTCGCACGAACAGGGTCTTGCCCAGCCCCGGAACCGATTCGATCAGGACATGACCGCCGGCAAACAGAGCCGTGAGCGAACCGAGCACGAGCTCATCCTGACCGACAAACATCTTGGCGATTTCATCGGCGATCCGCTCATAGAGTTCCCGGACGGGGCGAAACTCTTCGGAGAGTCTCGGTGCGGGCCGCCGCGTTTCCCCCGCGAGGGAACTCGTTTCCGATGGGACATTGCTCAACTTTCTGCCTCGTCTCGATTTCCGTTACGGTCAAGTTTGCTTGGTGCTGGTTTACTTGGTGCTGGGCCCGCATCCTCGGCGGAGGCCCGATTCTCGGCACTCGCCGAGGCGAGGCCGCCGGGCGGGTCGCTTTGCCCGGTATCCGACGTGGCGGAGTTTGACGAAGCGTTCTTCAATGGTAGCTGTTTCTCCCGGCGATTGGATAGCGAAGGAGATCGGGCGATGCTTTGGGCCGGCACCGTCCGTTCGGGAAGCACCCACCGGCCGCTCGTTTCCCCGTGCATCCGTCTCATGTAATCGCTGATGCGCCCTCTCGCGTAATTCTCGCCGCCAACTCGTTTCATCAGGGCGGCCACGGCATCAAGATGATGTCCAAAGTCGTTCGCCTCGGTGCGGCGTAGCTTCCTGGGCCGACCGAAGATGGGGAACAACATCAGGCACACGATGAACCCCAAAACGACGCCGTGCATGGTGACGACGCTGATCGGCCATTCGGTCAACATCTCCATGCCGGTCGTCCGCGGAACGCCAGGTTCGCGGTCGCTGACCGGAACCATGCCCCACTGCGACGTCAGGAAGCCGACCATTGGATCGGATTTCGATTCTGGCTCCGACGCAGCAATGATCTGGTCCGCCAGACGCCGATTGGCCGGCCGAGAGAACGCGTAATTGGTCAGCAGCGATCCTCCAGCAACGACCAGGATCTTGGAATCGCTCCACCGGGGCGAACGCACCTCACCGACGATCGAACTCTCGGCATCGACCGATAGCAGCGGGCGAAAATCGACGGGCGTCTTGGTTGGCTGGGCCATCGTCGGCATGGTGAACACCGGAGAAGCGGGCCCGGTCGGACCGATGTTCGGGTTCGGCCCCGCGTTAACCGTCGCCCCGGACGACTTGGCGATATCCGGATCGTAAGGTTCCAACAACAACTCGATCCCCGACACATCGAATTCCGCCCCGGTCGGCCCTTGCTTCAACTCGCTGGCCCACGGACCCGATAGCTGATCGACCGGTTGGAGATGCTCGAGTGTGTCGATGCGAAACCATCCGTTGCTCTCGATCTCTCCCCGGTTCATCCGCCACGTGATCCGATCATTGATGGCCCGGCCCGCGCGTTTTCGATATTCCAGTCGTTGATCGGGGGAGGCCAATGCGGCTGCATCCATCCAATAGTGCGCCTCGCTGCCACTATCGGGCGCCACGTAGACCAGCGT
>JARFQX010001057.1 GCA_029287555.1 Rubripirellula sp.
TCACCACTACGGCGAAGTCGTCGGCAGCGTCAGATGTGTATAAGAGACAGTTGCCACACGCGCGAATTCCTTCAGTGGCGTATTGAGCGATGCATTGGAGAGACAGTAATCGTGTTTGATCGCGCCTTCCTCGCTGTAATATATGACCAAGAGTGTTTCCGGCTCTCCAACGGCGCGTCGCTCGGTGCGAGTACACACGCGACGTTTCGTGATGTACACAACGAGTGGTCCCGTTTCAGCATCACGCACTTCAACGCGAGCCCAGGCTTCATCCGGTTGAGATCCCTGCCATTTGCTGACTTTTTGAAAGGCAACCTTCGGATGGGTCCCCTGACCTTTCTATTGGGGAGGCTCGGCCTTCAGAACGTGTTTCAAAATCATATATTCTGTGAGGCGAGCCGCTTTGACATCAGCTCAATCATCGCAATGTATAAGACTGCCTCGCTGTTTTCTGGCAGGACTTCGTAGTCCTTGGACGTTCGACGGTGCCGGTTCATCCAGGCGAACGTGCGCTCGACGATCCATCGCTTTGGTAGTATGACGAATCCTCTGGCGTTGACCGGTCGCAGTACGGTTTGCAGAACCACGCGGCAATGACTGTAAAGCCAACTTGGCAATCCAGTGCGTCCATAGGCGCTGTCGCCGAAAACGACTTTGATTCTTCGGTATCGTTTGCGGATTCCTTTCAGCACGAACTTCGCGCCGTCCTGATCCTGAATGGAAGCAGCATGGACAACCACCGCCAGAAGCAAGCCAAGCGTATCCACGGCGATGTGCCGCTTCCGACCGGTCACCTTTTTTCCGCCGTCAAATCCACGTTGTTCGCCACCTTCGGCCGTGCGAACCGATTGGCTGTCGATGATTGCCGCGGTGGGTGTCGACTTCTTTCCTTCTGCTTTTCGTACTTGCTCACGAAGCCTGTCATGAATCTGAATCCAGGTGCCATCTTTGACCCAGCCGCGGAAGACCCGGTAAACGGTTTGCCAAGGCCCGAAATCTTTGGGGATGTAGCGCCACTGGCACCCTGTGCGATTCCAGTAGAGAATCCCGTCCATAATCATTCGCCGGTCCGATCTGGGGCGTCCAAAATAGTTCTCCTCAGGAAGATATCTTTTGATCAATCGCCATTGCCCATCAGAAAGACTGCTGGGATAATCCGTGCAACACATCGCTGTAGCTCCGTCCGTGGAAAGTAGAGAGTCCACTGGAGCTATAGCGATTTTTCATGCGCAATGCAATTTTGAAACACGTTCTTAGCTCGACTTTTTCCGTTCTTGAGGGCTTCTTGTGGGCGAATTGATATAGGGAAAAGCGGCTTCCTCGCAACAGAATCGTGAGTTACCACACTTACGTTCCAAGGCAAGGAAGCCGCCATGATTCGCGTGCCCCGTGATTTTAGGCCGTTGCTCGAAGATTTGTCAGCCTCGTTTCGCCGACCTCAGACCGCGCGTCGGCTGATCTTCTTCTTTGCTGCGGCGATCGTCGTCGTCGGGGATCGCACTGTCTCGGCAGTCATCCGATTACTGGCCATCATTGAGCCGATTAACCCTTCGACCTTTCACCGATTATTTTCGCACCGGCGCTGGTCGAGTCGGCAACTGGGCCGGGTCATCGCAGAATTTGTCATCGATCGGTTCTGCCCCGGAGGAATCATTCGAATTTGTGGCGATGAAACTGTTGACGGCCATCGCGGCAAAAACGTCTACGGGAAAGCCAGGCATCGCGATGCGGTGCGAAGTTCTCACAGCCACACCGTCTACCGCTATGGTCACAAGTGGGTCGTCGTCGCCGTGCTTGTCCAGTTGCCTTACACCTCTCGCCCCATGGCCCTTCCGCTCCTGGTCGCCCTCTACCGCGATCGCAAAACCAATCAACGCGAGGGACGAACTCACAAGACGCCCGCCGAGCTGATGGCCGGTTTGCTGGCGATGTTGATGCACTGGTTTCCCGAGCGAAAGTTCGTTTTCGCTGGTGATAACGCCTATGGCAGCCACGCTATGGCTCGCTTCGCCTATCGGCACCGAAATCGGTTGATACTGGTCAGCAAGATTGTGCCCGATGCAAATCTTTTCGAGCCGCCGCCGAAACGTCGCGGAAAAGCGGTTGGTCGACCCAGGGTCAAAGGCAAGTCGCTGCCAGCTCCGTGCGAAGTGGTTGCATCGAAAAAACGTGGTAAGAAGGTGACGGTGCGGTGGTACGGGGGAGGATCGAGAAACGTTGAGGTGATCACCGGAATTGGCGGTTGGTTCAAGAGCGGTAAAGGTTTGGTGCCGATCCGATGGGTCTTCGTTCGCGATCTTGACGGAACGCATCGCGACGAATACTTCTTTACGACCGACCCGTCGATGACAACTCGCGAGGTGATCGAGATGTACGGCGGCAGATGGAACATCGAAACGACATTTCAAGAACTACGTGCGCATCTGGGACTGGAGACGACACGTGGATGGAGCAAGATGACGGTGCTACGAATGGCACCGAGCTTAATTCTTCTGTACACGATCGTGGTCACGTTTTACGACGCGATGCCCGCAAGCAGCAGTCACTTGCGTTTTCGTTCTTGGCAAGGCAAAGAGTCAATCACGTTTAGCGACATGATCATCAGTGTTCGCCATCATCTTTGGCTAGAATGGATTTTCGAACAGACGCCCGGAGGGGCAACTGTTCGGAAACTACCCGGCCCAATGCGAACCTTACTAGACTTTGGG
>JARFQX010001066.1 GCA_029287555.1 Rubripirellula sp.
TCTCGCTTCTCGCCTCTACATCCATTCCGGTCCGTCGCCTTCGGATCGGGGATCGCTGCACCAACGCGTCAACGCTTCGACGACGGCGTCACGATCGTCGCGGTTTGTCCAGATCGAGTCATCGACATCGAGACGGATCTCGTAATCCCCCTCATGCATGCACCCCTCTTCGCCGCAGAAGTGGGGGACATCGCTAACCCAAACGATCCGGTAGAGCGGCAGATGCTTGTCGTCGACTTTGACGATTGGTGAATCCATGACGAATACGCGTGGCTAAGAGTATTGATTTCGAAGCAATGGAAGTTTGCTTTTGGGGAGAGTCATCTCGAGTGTTCGCTACTTCGACCGAGACTCGACCGTCGCCCCAGACGGCCTCTCGATTCATTCGTTTCCCCCAAGCTGCCGACTCCGCTTGGCCGAAGCATCGACCGCCTGGATCAACGCTCCGCGAATACCATTTTGCTCCAGCGTCGCGATGGCGGCAATCGTTGTCCCGCCAGGACTGGCGACAGCATCTTTGAGCTCACCGGGGTGTCGGCCCGTCGTCGCGATCATCCGGGCAGTTCCCAATACGGTCTGGGTTGCCAACTGCAGGGCGACATCCCTTGGCAGCCCCGCCAACACGCCACCATCGGCCATCGCTTCGATCATCATGCAAACGTAAGCGGGGCCCGATCCGCTCAAGCCGGTCACCGCATCCATTTGCGATTCCTCGATCTCGATGGCGAGGCCGACACACTGAAGCAGCTTGTCGATCCAGGCCCGATCGTCGGTCGTCGCTTCGTTGCCGCAGCAAAAGGCGCTGGCCCCCTGTCGCACCAAGCTGGGTGTGTTGGGCATGACGCGGATGACCCGTTGGTGCCCGACCCAACCGCAGAGCTTCTGCAAGGAAACTCCGGCTGCAATCGAGACGACGAGCCTGCCCTGCCAGTTGCTCGCGGCTGCGGCGGCCACCCTGGGAACGACATTCGGCTTGACCGCCAGCAACACCGCTTCGCTGGCGGACACCGCCGATTCAAGGTCCGACTGATCGATCTCGGGGTATTGTTCCTGCCACCAAGCTTGGTTGGCCGGATCAGGCTCGACGAGGCAGATTTTGCTGGGCTTGATGACTTCGCTGGCAATCATGCCACCCACGAGTGCTCGCCCCATCTGCCCGCCACCGATCACCGCCAGTTTCTTCGCTTTCATCCTTCGACTTCCTCAGTTCGGACACCCCGGTCGTCCATCTCAATTGACCCCCTTGGTTCGCAACTCTAAATTGATCGGTTTTTCCGCTCCCGAACAGCCCCGAACTCCCTCAGGTGGAATATGCCGTCGACAGCCGCCGAGGTCCAACAACTTGGAGACTTCCGCGTGGACGAAGCGATCAGCAAAGCAGACACCCTGATCGAGGCGATGGGCTGGATCCGCCGGTTTCGCGGTAAGACGACCGTGATCAAATTAGGCGGCAGCCTGCTCGACGACGAGCAGGAACTGATGCACATCTTGCTCGACGTGATCTTCATGGAAACCGTTGGCATGAAGCCCGTCATCGTCCACGGGGGTGGCAAGGCGATCAATCGAGCGTTGGCCGAGGCGGGGATTGAACCGAACTTTGTCCGCGGTCGGCGGGTCACCGACCAGGCAACCTTGGAGGCAGTCGAACGAGTCTTGGCGGGCGAGCTGAATGTCTTCTTGACCGAGGAAATTGAACGACTCGGCGGCCGCGCGATGAACCTCTCGTTCAACACCACGAACGTCCTCTTTGGCAAAAAGCACCGTTCCGAGGACGGCGCGGACATCGGCTTTGTCGGAGATATCACGCGTGTCGATCGAGGTGTCATCGAAGGCCTTTCTTACACTGACCAGGTCCCCGTGATCCCATCGATGTGCGAGGGAGAAGACGGGCAACATTACAACGTCAATGCGGACTCGGCCGCAATGGCCGTCGCACAATCGCTGGGCGCCGAAAAGCTCGTCTTCCTTTCCGATGTCAACGGTGTCCGTCGTGACAAGAACGACCCCGACACAATCATGCACTCGCTTTCGGCCGCGGAGGCACGGCAATTGATTCACGACGGTGTCATCGACGCCGGGATGATTCCCAAGGTCGAAGCCTGCCTTGAAACACTCGGACGCGGGGTCCGCAAGGTTCATATCGTTGATGGACGGTTACGACACTCGCTGCTGCTGGAGATCTTTACAACCAGTGGTGTGGGAACGGAAATTCATCAGTAGTTCGACCTCAAGCGCGAACCTGATCGCCCCGGACCGTCACTCATTTCCTTTTCTCCATTTCTTCGCCCGAGTGATTGGATGAGCAACACCCCCAAGCCAAGTCATGATGCGGAGCCAAGTCATGATGCGGAGCCAAATCATGAAGCGGAGGCAGGCCGAGAAGCATCGCCCTTTTTATCGCCGCAATCGTCCGGGCTGCCGTGTGGAATGCAGCGGCGGTCGATTGACGGCACGATGATGATCGACGCGATTGCCGGGCGCACGAGCGTTTTTGGATTTGGGTTTGAACCTTTCCAGGAAGCTCTACATCGTCTGTCTCGATACGCCATCGGCGACTCGGCCGAGCGTCTCGATGATGGCGACGGGAGGGACCGTGCTGCAGGGCGGGAACCCGACGTCGGCGAGTTCGCGCTCAGCATCGATCCGGGCCTGATTGGCATGGAGTCCTTGTGCGAGCGAATTCGCGATTGTTTCGGCGAGGGGGTGCATGCCGAAAATATCTTGCTCCGCCCCTCGGCGGACGCGGCCGTCGACTCGGCGATCGGTCTCGCTCGCCGCGCCCAGTCTGATCGGGGATTCCGCACGATTGCGGTGGTCGGCAGCGATCACGGCCGCACCGGAATGTGTCGCAGCGCCAGTGGGCGGCCGGAACTTCAAGAACGTTTCGGTCCGATGATGGCCGGCTTCTCGCACGTTGTGCCCGGCGACGCGGAGGCCTTGCGAGCCGCGATTGACGATCAAACGGCTTGTGTGTTGCTTTGCCCCGTGAGCGCGACGGGTCCCGCCGTCGCTTGCGAAGCCGATTACTTGGCCGAGGTCCGACAAATTTGCGACGAACATGGACTGCTATTGTTGATCGATGAGACCCAGCTCGTGGTGGGAGCGGCAGGAAAGGCGTTGACCTTCGCATCCATCGCCGGGATCCGCGCCGACATGGTGATTGTCTCCGCTGGACTCTTTGGCGGATTGCCCGGTGGACTGATCCTGACTTCGGCAATCGACTCGCCAACACACGTCAACGATCTCGGCCGCTTTCCGTGGCAAGCCGCTTTGCTAAGTCAAACACTCGCTTCGATGCAGCAGTTCGGGCTTCCCAAAGTCACCGACGACTCCAATCATCCTTTGGCAGTTGAAGTCGCCAAGGCGTTGAGCGCCTTTCCATTCGTCCGCGACATCCAGGCGACTGGATTGACCATTGGAATCGAGATTGACCTGGAGGCGGAGCCATTGCTCGGGGCCGCGCAAAAGAGCGGCTTGCGAGTTGGTACGACGGGCGAAAACGGCATACGGCTTCAGCCACCGCTTGTGATTCGCGACGAAGACCAAAGCCTGCTGCTGACACGCTTGGGGTCGATGATGGAACGACTCGAGCGTGAATCGGCGGAACTGGCAACTCAATGAGTGATCGAGATGAAACCGGGCGTCCCCGAGATGAAAAGATGCAACACCTATTGAGCCTGTTTGACATTTCAGCCGATGACCTGAAGCAGATCCTTGCCGCAGCTGATCTGCTGAAGGCCCGGCTTGCCCGCGGCGACCGGCCCCCAGTGCTGCAGCGGTTGGTGCTGGCACTGCTGTTCGAGAAACCAAGCCTGAGGACGCGTGTTAGCTTCGAAACGGGAATCGCGCAGCTGGGCGGGGCCAGCTTGTTTCTCGGCCAAGAGGTCGGCTGGGGCACTCGGGAATCGCCCTCCGACTTCACTCAGGTTCTCGGTCAATTCGTCGACGCGGTCGTCTGCCGAACCAAATCCCACCAGCGCGCGGTGCAGTTGGCCAGTTTCGATGCCTTGCCAGTGATCAATGGTCTGACCGACTTGTGCCATCCTTGTCAGGCGATGGCTGACGTGATGACCATCCGCGAGTCTCTCGGACCGCTGCCCGGTAAGCACTTGGTATTCGTGGGTGATGGCAACAATGTCGCCCACTCGCTGGCGCTGATTTGCGCGATGCTCGAGATGCGGTTTACATTAGCGTGCCCCGACGGATATCGCATGAACGACCAGTGGGTCGACCGCGTCCTTGAGCAGTATCCCAGTGCGTCGGTTACGCAGACGGAAGATGCCAAAGCAGCCGTCGCCGATGCGGATGCCATCTACACCGACTTTTGGACCAGCATGGTCCAGGAGTCCGAAGCGGCGACTCGGCGATCCGCTTTTGCGCCTTACCAAGTGAATGAAGAATGGATGGCGGCGGCGCCCAATCATGCGCGTGTTCTGCACTGCTTGCCCGCGGTCCGCGGCGAGGAGATTACGGACGAAGTCATCGACAGCGATCAAAGCGACGTGATCGTTCAAGCCGGCAATCGCATGCACGCCCAGAAGGGGCTGCTCGTTTGGTTGCTCAATCGAGCCTGGATCGATGAGAACGTCATCCGATGAACCGTCTTACCAATCACGGAAAACTCTTCGACGCCCGTCGCCCAGCCAAGTTTCCGCATCCAAGTCCCCGCACCTAAGTCCCCGCACCTAAGTCCCCGCACCCTAAATAGCCGTGCGCGATTGTGCGATGGCGTGGAAGATATTGGTATGGAGTAGTTTACGAAAAAGGGCTCCCATCTGAGTTGCAAAAACGACCAACGGTCACTCAGGAGGAAGCCCGATGCCACGGATGGTCTCTCGCAGGCGGTATTACTTCAGGACCGCCTTGCGCCGACTGCTCAAGAAGACAAACGACAAGCGACTTTCCATACGAATTCGAATTGCCATCATGGCGGTCGATGATCACAAGCCTTCCCAGATTGCCAGCGTGGCGGGATGTTCCGTCTCCACGGTTCATCGCGTCATCGCCAGATTCGAGGAACAATCAATTGAAGGCCTGTTTGATCGCCGATCAGTGACCTGTTCCTGCGGTTGCTGGAGTCACGATTGGAGCAGTACCCACAGGCAAAACGCATTCACGTGATCTTGGACAACTACCGTATCCATTCCAGCCGAATCGTGCAGGCAGCGCTAACCCGGATCATTCATGTAGGGTGGGTCAAATTCGCGTAAGTCGTTGGTGGGTCAGCGCAAACGGCCTGGACCCGCAATCACACTCGGATTTC
>JARFQX010000065.1 GCA_029287555.1 Rubripirellula sp.
TCTGTACGCGATCCGTCTAATTGCAGTCGGTTGCATCGACCGCTCGAAACTACGGAAATCGCTCCGACGCACACTTCGTGAAACCCCGGATCGGATTCTGGCGAAATTGCGCCGAACTGGCGCAACTGCTGGCGGTGGCCGGACCGAAGCGTCCGAGCGGATTTTTTTCGAGACAGAGAGTGGTCCAACCGCTAGCTCGAAGTGAAGCCGCGAAATGCGTTCGGTGAAAATGACCGATGCGTCCAAAACTCGGGTGGTCATTGGTTGCGAACAGATCGATGGAGAAGCAAGACATCATGTTTATGGTGTGTTTGTCTTTGGCGAAATCGCACCATACCCTTCTTCCCCTGACATTCGAGATCAAACTCTGTCGCTACCACCGCCTCGTCGTACTGATCGCCCGGCAGCCAGATCCCGGCATCCCAGGATTACTGATTCCATTTCCATGAGCAGGCGGATTGATTTGGCGCGGGATACCTACCGTTTTCGAGAGTTTGTTAACATCACTTGCGAACGACAAACCGAATGGCGTTTCTAACGCATCCCTGCTTTCCTATCTTGTGGTCGAATACCAGGAGAATGGAGATGCATCTCTTTGCGTCAATGCTTGTGGCCTGACAGAACAGTTAAACGCCTTCGGCAACAGGAACTAATTATTGGGGCACGACGGTTGGCACCTCTGCTTCGACGCCGATCTTAGTCATTGCTTCCTGATAGATCACGTTGGCCATGACGATATCGAGTTTTCTCGACAAACCGGCCTCACGCATGCGATCGAACAATTGCGATGCCTCGCGTAGCGCGGATTGAGCAGCTTCTGACTGGCCCAAATCTTTGGCTGCCATGGCAATGACGCCGAGGTTCAGGGCGGCGATGTACTCTGGCCGCAGATTGGAGCGCACGTCATCCACTCTTGCCTGTGATTCTCGGGCGTACCACAATGCCTGCTCGGCGTCTCCCTCGCGATAGGCCAACAAACCGCACGCCGAATATTGCCAAGGCAACACGGACTGTGCTGTCGTGTTGTCGGTGAGCGAATCGATCAGAACGCGACGCGGCAACTGGTCCAGACTCACGACATCGGGTCTTAGCAGACACACTCGGCAGACGCGTTCAGCCGTTTCTACATCGTCCGTGTCTCGGAAGCGGACCGCCATCCGTTTGCAGGCCTGCTCAAAAGTAGAGGGGGCTCCGTTACGGAGAACGGCGCCAACCATTTGCAGCCATAGCCCCGAACTGTTCATCACGGTTCCGTTCATTTGGTTGTCGATAGCGATCGCGTCGTCCCAACGATTCATGGTCACGTAGACTCGACATAGATTCGCGGCAAATCGGCGGACGGCTGGGTTCTCCAGGCCGTATCGACTGAAATACGTCTGAAACGCGTGCTCGTATAGGGGAGTCGCTAACTCGATGTCGCCACTCGCCTCGTAGGTATGCGCAAGTCCGATCATGGGCCACACCAGTGCTGAAATGTTGGGGCCAAAGTGCTTCTTCAGTCCTTCCAGAGCCGGCTCGTAGATCGAGATCGCTTCATCCAATCGACCTAAATCGCGATACGTCTGCGCCAAGGAGATCGCATTTTTGTATGTTTGCTCAGCGTCCGGTCCATGCAGCTGTTCGCAGATCTCAAGGGCCTTCTTGTTGAAGGGCAGAGCTTTGTCGGGTTCCCCATTCCAACGGTGGAGCTCCCCAAGTTCGTACATGTATTTAGGCGAGTTATGTGCTCTGAGTGCTTGCATCAACAGAGCTATGCCACGCTGTGCGTCTTTGCGCTTTGACGAATAGGCGCGCGCAAGCTGCCCCGTCGCATGCACCACCACCTGGTGCTTCGCTTCATACTCCTGGCTGGCGACCTCAATCTGTTGCTCAAGGATCCTGATTTCGCTTTCACCCTCGCCCTTCGTATTGCGATAGACGTGGGCCAGTTCGTCGCGCGTCTGGCACGTTTCCAGGTGGGCTGGTCCAAGCTTGGTAACCTCCAGGCCCAGCAGCTCCTCGAAGACTTCGATGGCAAGCCTTGGACGTCGGGTGCTGTAGTAGCCCCAACCGAGAAGCTTCATGGTGGCAAACGTATCTGCGTGGTCGGTTCCCATCGTTGCGCGGCGCCCCGCCAATGCTTTCTGCGCGAGAGCAACGCTTTCCTCGTACTGCCTGACCAGGTACAACGAACTGGCGAGCCGATGCTGCATGTCAGCTAGTATTTTCGGATCGCTGAACGAAGCGTTCTCCATGTTCTTCAGCACCGAAGCGAGACGCTCGGTGAGCACTGTTTCCAACGGCCGACGCCTCTCCTCGTCGCTCATTTCCGCGACGTCGAGTTCCTCGAAGATGGCTCCCATCATTTCGTTGGCCTGCCGAACCTCGCTCAATCGCCGTTGAGTCTCGGCTCTTGCAAACTCCGCCTCGGCCGCAGCGCGGCGGGCCACGCCCGACTGCCAGACGCTTAGCGCAGTCCCTGCCACGAGGGCCGTGGCCACGAAAGTAGCGGTCGCGATGGCGGGCACGTTTCGTCGAACGAACTTCTGAAGTCGATACGATGCCGATGGAGGACACGCTTCGACGGCGTCGCCAGCAAGATAGTTCTCAACATCCTCAGCAAACTCGCTCGCCGTTTCATAGCGCCGCGCGCGGTCCTTCTCCATGGCCCTCATTACAATCCAGTCCAGTTCGCCACGGATCATTTTGCCCAGTCTGGAAGGTTCCATGCGACGGTTTGCGGCGATCGATGGCAGCGCCTGGCTGTTGCTTACTTTTGTACTCGGCTTGGAGGGGTCCTCCTCGCGGATCATCCTCAGTACTTCATCGAAGGCGGCCGATCGAAGACGCTTGCGATCAAACGGGATCTCCCCCGTGAGCAGCTCGTAAAGCACGACTCCCAGCGAATAGATATCGCTGCGCGTATCCACATCGAGCTGGTTCCGTTGGGCCTGTTCGGGGCTCATGTATTCCAACGTGCCCACGATCTGCCCGAGCTGTGTGAACATCGTCTTCTCAGTCAACGTGTGACTGGTCGCTTTGGCGACGCCGAAGTCGATCACTTTCGGGACTGCCTGACCGTCGTAGAGTGCAACCAGCACATTCGACGGCTTCAGGTCGCGATGAATGATGCCTTTCTGGTGAGCATGCTGCACTGCCTTGCAGATCGGAACAAACAACTCTAGCCGCTCTGCCGGCGTAAGATGCTGTTCGTCGCAGTATTGTGTAACCGGCAGTCCATTAACCAACTCCATTACGAAATAAGGACGCCCAGATTCCGTGGCTCCCGCGTCGAGCACCTTGGCAATGTTCGGATGATCCATCATCGCCAGTGCCTGTCGCTCCGCCTCGAACCGGGCAATCACCTGCCGCGTATCCATGCCCGGCTTGATGATCTTCTGGGCAACACTGCGTTTGACTGGCTCCTTTTGCTCTGCCATGTAGACGACGCCCATGCCGCCTTCGCCGATTTGTTGCAGCAATTTGTACGGGCCAATCTGCACGCCAGGCTTCTCAATGCCAGGCTTTCCCAAGATCGCCTGATCGGTGGCTGACTGTTCTTGTGTGATCGGAAAGTCGATTGCGGCCTGCTCCAGTCGACTGTCGGGATGTG
The DNA here is from genome assembly GCA_029287555.1 of Rubripirellula sp. Taxonomy (GTDB): domain Bacteria; phylum Planctomycetota; class Planctomycetia; order Pirellulales; family Pirellulaceae; genus Rubripirellula. The sequence goes on from JARFQX010000065.1 coordinate 3,593, forward strand.
CATGCGCCACCAGTAGTGCCTGGACACGACGTTGGAGCTCGACATCCCCCTGACAGGCTTCCTCGACGCGATCGTCCCATTCCCCTTGCGGTACGTCTTCGACGAGGGAGACGAAGATGTCTTTCGCCTTTTGCGAGATGCTGTTCATGATTACGTTCCTGTGACCGATGCGTCCGAAGGTCAATGCAGAATTGGCGTCGGATTCGTCCCAGATTTCTGGAAAATTTCTTCCTTTGACGAGCTATCCGTTTCGATCCGGCAACAGGCACTGCAGAGCCGCGCGCGCGTAAGCCCATTGGCGGTAAGCATTTGAGCGTGAGATCCCGAGCAGTTCGGCGGCCTCAGGGATCGAACATCCTGAAAAGAAATTCAGTTTGACAAGTTCCGCCGCTTGCGGATCTTCCTGCGCTAGCAGGCTCAATGCCTCGTCGACGGCCAGCACATCCTCCGGGTCGCTCTCCGAGGAACAAATCCTTGAGTCGAGCTCAATGCGACGGAAGTTTGCTCCCCGCTTGAGGCTGCGTCTGCGTAGCGCATTGTCGACAAGAATCCGCCGCATGGCCTCGGCGGCCGCGGCAAAAAAATGTCCCCGTGAATCCCATTGCTGCGCTTGCTTGACATCAACCAACCGAATGAAGGCATCGTGAACGAGTGCCGTGGCCTGCAATGTTTGGCCTGGTTTCTCCTTCGCCAGCTTCGCAGCTGCCAGTTTGCGTAATTCCTGATAGACCAGCGGCAGCAACTGCTCGGCTGCGGTCGGATCACCTTTTTCAATCTGCGAGAGGATCTGCGTAACATCAGTCATGGAAACCAGAATAACGCCACGAAACGGGAGATACCATCAACCGGAGCACTTGAGGAGCACAATGCTCGTCATGGACTTGTTGACCATTTCGTAAGCTTATCGAGAAACTGTCCGCCCGTTTCCTGAGCTGCCGTGCTGCGCGCGGCGGTCTTTTTCACCGAGAGCAGGAAGCCAATTTTTTTCGTGAACTCGGTTGCATCGGCTTCAGCGTCGTAGCGGAATCGCCTCGGCGCACTCTTCTCGAAATCTCGGACCAGATTGAGGGAAAACTGCAGCGAAGCGGCAAACCCGCGTCGGTCTCACGACATCAATCGACGGCGCAAGGAAGGATTGCCGGGCGACGTTGCTCAATCCTTGGCAACTCGGGCATGAGAAAGCTGCAGTCGTTATTGGCGGTTGCTACCATGTGCGTGCCGTACTGTGCCCATACAGCAACCGATATTCGCCGGAGTAATTGCGATGTTCCGAATTTCATCAATCGCAGTCGGGTTCGTTCTCGTAACATATTCGTTCAGCGTTCGTGACGTAGAAGCTCGCGCTGATGAGGGCGGCCGGGTTACCCACTTCGCGCTCATATCGACCGGCCCCGCGTTCAATGAGCATTTGGAAATGCTTTACTGGGGTGTCAACGAGACGATGTACCGCGTGCTAAGGAATTATGGTTACCCTCACGAAGCGATCATTCAACTTTCTGAACGAGGTCGTAATGACTCGCGTCGAGTCGACGGCCGTTCATCACTCGAGAATTTCCGGTCGGCGTTCCGACACCTTGCGAAAATAACTCAGCCAGATGATCACGTTATGATTCTTCTTGTTGGGCATGGGGCTCCTGCGAATGGCGACTTCATTACACCTTTCATTGATGGCGAATTATCGGCGACGGAACTGGGGGAATTGGTTGAACCGATTCAGGCAAAGAATGTGACGCTCATTCTTCATCCATGCTTTAGTGGTGGATTCATACCGAAGGTCAGTGGCCCAGGGAGAGTCGTCGTCACGTCGACCAACGATAAAGAAGTCAATGCTGTTCCGTGGGCGGAGGCATTTGTCCAAGCTTTTGCACCGGAGAGCAAGAAAGACACTGACTCGGATGGTCGAGTTTCGATCTTAGAAGCGTACGTCGCGTCGCTGCGACCGGGAAAAGATCGGTATGGAAGCGACCTAAGAGAACACCCGTTGTTAGACGACAATGGAGACGGAGTTGGCCATTTCGGTGGGCTACCCTTAGGCGGAGACGGATCGGCCGCAAGAAAACGATTTCTGGGAGATCAAGGGAGACCGCTCCAATTCGAAGAATCTGCGATCGAGCAACTTAGGCAATCAAATTCGACAATGCTTCTGAAGTGATTCCCGCATCCTCGCAAATGGGAGTTTGCGTTGTCTGCATAACGGCGAGTCCGACACCCTTAACTTCATCTGAGTCCGTCGAGTTTAGACGCTTCGGGTGCATCGACCGAACGCTCGAAGCGAAATCCGTTCGGCGCGTCGGTGTCGCCGACCGAAGTGGCCAGCGATGGGGTAAAACGTCGGTATTTATGGGCAACGTTGCCGGACTCGGAGTCGCCAAATGTCACCGACTGAGACACTCGAACGGGGCGACGGGATTTGAACTCGCTAAATGGTGTCCAAACAAGACGTTGCGGAAGATGAGGCTCAAATACGGCGCGATCCGGACAGCGGTTTGAACTGTCAGCGAACGTCAAGAAAACAGCGTAAACCGTTGCCAATCAAAGAGAAACAGCTCGCCGCAAATCGATGCGACGAGCTGTATTGAATTCAAGTCGGGGCGACAAGACACGGTTAGAACTTTTTTGCCGCGGCATTGTCGAGCTGCAAACATCGCAACCGCTGGTGTGCAGCCAAGTTGCGACGGTATTTGCGTAATCTGTTTGCAGGATCAACAAACCAATTGGGCAGGGCAGCTTTGCGCATCGGTCCGAACACCAAAGCCTAAACGCTTGGACCGGTTTGGAACTAATCGCCGCATAGTACGGACT
>JARFQX010000106.1 GCA_029287555.1 Rubripirellula sp.
CCGATGTTGGGAACACTGAAATCGGGCTGATTCGGATCACCAACGACCGAGAACGGACCGTATGCGTCGCCAAGGTAAGCCGGACCGCTGTAATTCGGCGGTGGATTCACTCCCACGTAACGCGGCAGTGGTTGTGACGACGGCCCGGATTGCGATCGCAGATAATTCGTCACCGACATCCAATCGGGAAGCTTTGGCTGCGGTTTGTCGCGGGTATCGGGATCCCCCGACAACATCTGCATCGAACCGGCCGGGTGTCCGCCGGCTGTCTGATGCATCGATCGCAACACCGTGAACTTGTCCGCGATCGCGGCTTGTCGGGGAAGGAGTTCCGAGAAGTGCATGCCGGGAACTTTGGTGGCGATCGTCCCGAACGGCCCGCGGTATTCGCTACCAGCATTTGGTTTGGGATCGTAGGTGTCGATGTGCGAGCATCCCCCCGGCTTCCAAACCATGATTACCGCGGTCGGCCGCTTTGCCGATCGATTCGCCGATCCGGCGAGGGGGCTCTCGGCCCGCAAACGGAGCACACCGGGCAGCGACAGGCTTGCGAAGCCGGCAAGCCCCATGCGCATAAAACTCCGCCGATCAGCCAAGGACCCTCTGACCATCGGTCCGGAGCAGGGCCGCGCCGAGGCGGCAAAAAAAGGATCGCTCATCATTTCTCCGCCGCTTTGACGCGGATCTCAATGGGTTCGGACACGACGATGTCGACGATGTCCTTGGGTTTGGCCTGTGCCGTCGCCTCCTTCAGACGCTGGCCGGCCACCTTGACTCGGCCGCTGAGTTCCTTCTCCTTTGACGTCAACGAGTCCAGGGAACTCTGCAGCTTCGCCTTCATCTCGTCCGGCACGCCGGTCAATTGCTGAGTCAGTCGACTCACTTCCGCCTCGGTATCGGCAAGCTCTTGCTGGGCATCCTTCAAGTGCGACTCGGCGAGGGAAACCGCATCGACGTTGTAACGGTACTTCGCGACCGCCCCACCGTACAAAGCGATGCGATAGTCGCCCGGCGGTGTCTTCAACGCGGCGAGGTCGATCACCGCTTCGGAGCTATCCGCATTGAGAGGAATCTCAAGCTTGAAGCGTTCGAAACCATGACCCATTGTCGAAGCATTAATGACTGATCCGGAGAATTCCGATCGACGCATATGGATCAAAGGAATCGTCAAGGTTTCTCCCTCAAGCGTCTCCCACACTTTTGATTCACGAGGCGAGATGGTGATCGGCGCCGGTTCTGCGCCACTGACCGAGACGGCGATACTGTCAAGCAATCGAGGGCTGGGAATCTCTTTCCAGTGATCGGTCACGGGCCAGGCCATCGAAGCGAGATGGCAGCGGCGCGTGACCACTTGTCCGTCGATTGATGCGCGACCGAAGAAAGTCGGCTCGCTCAACCCATCGGGCGCTCCCTCGTCCGCCGTTACCAACATCAACCCTCGGTTTTCACCTCGGGGAATCGTGATGCCCCGAGCCGTCACTCCATCGGGCAAATTCTCCATGAACAACTCGATCGGACCGTCGAAACCGTCGCGGCGGACAGCGACCACCTCCAGCGGCATGGTCGATCCGCTGCGCAGGGCGATCGGTTTGGAAACGGCGTTTCGGTCGCCGTTGCGCAGCTCCATGTGCATCGCCCACGCGACCAGTGCGAAGTCGGGCGCGGCGCGCCGCACGAGCATTCGATAGACGTTGCGAGGGTCGCTTCGTGTTCCTCCGAAGAGATCGACCAGGCGAATCAAGTAATCACCATCCTCCGGAACTTCGAACTTGCCGATGATGTCCGGTGAACCGGCGTGGTAGGGCGGGCCATCGTAGCGATAGTGGTTGGTGGAAACCTTGACCGGGCTCGGAATATCGCTGAGCTCCGCCACATCTTCCGACTTGCCCCCCTCTTCGTCACGGACGATGCGCTGCACGATCAAGGAGGGATCGGTGGGACGACCGAGCCGTTCCGATGCGACCTCGACCCACCACACTTCACCTTTTTTTGCCGCGAAACGAAACATGTCGACGTCGGCGGCGGTGGCAAAGCGACCGGACAAATCACAAGGCAGCTCGATCGGTTGGGCTTCGACCAAACGGTTGTTGGGCTCTCGTTCCTGACTCGCTGGCTCGGTCGGCAGCCCAGGGGGTGGCCACGAAAACGAGCTCACCGACCGGGTGCTCGGGCCCGCCGCGGCAATCTCCGTCTCAGCGGCGGCCCGGAGGACCAACCGGTAAAAGAACTCGGGTCCTCCTTTGTAGGTCAAGTCATGGACTTTGATCACGTAGGTCCCGGACTTTGGTGCGGTGAAATCAATCACGTCGCCGCGACGCTGAACGACCAAGTCTCGTCCCTGTTCGTCAGCCACGATCAAAACGGGCTTTAGCTTGGAATCAATTCCCTGGGCCGCGCATTCAATCACAACCCGCTGGCCCTGGTCGCACTCAAAACGATAGTGATTGACGGCCCGCGTCGGCATGATGGCGTTGCAAATCGAATCCAACTTCAAAGGCAGTGCGGTTTCCAGCGCGGTCGTCGGTTTCGTCTGCGTCACTTCGGGAAATGCCGAAATGGAAAAGACCCTCGGCGAAGAGA
>JARFQX010000110.1 GCA_029287555.1 Rubripirellula sp.
GGGGACCCGTCGAAGATACGGATCCTTGGTGTCGACCCGGGCTTGAACACGACCGGTTATGGTGTGATCGAGGTTGACCGGGGGCGTTCACCGCTCGGTCACGTTCGCTTGATCGAGGCGGGCATCGTCCGGAGTCGCTCCCGGGCCAGCATCGAGCACCGGCTGAACGAAATCTACACCGGCATCCGAGAGGTCATCGAAGGGCTGGCGCCCGGAATGGTGGCGCTGGAGCAACTCTTTTCGCACTACGAACGACCGCGCACGGCAATCCTGATGGGACACGCCCGCGGAGTGATCTGCCTGGCAGCCGGCCAGGCGGGGATCGATGTGGTTCACTACGAACCAACGCGGGTCAAAAAAGTCATGACCGGCAACGGCCGGGCGCCGAAACACCAGATTCAGCTCGCCGTCAAGTTGCAACTGGGATTGGCTTCGATTCCCGAACCGGCGGACGTGGCTGATGCGTTAGCGATCGCGCTGTGCGGTCATCATCTCGGCAAACCGGAAACCTTCCCCAAACAGTCAGCGACAATCTAGTCACGGTGCGACACGAATCCGCCCACTCGCATCTCGCATCTCAAGCCTCACTACGGAGATCTCTTTTGTGATCGTGACCATCACCGGAACGCTGACCCACGTTGCCGATTCCTTCGTAACGATTGAGTCGAAGCCCTTTGAGTACGAGGTCCTGGTAGCCGACTTTACGAGGCGTCAATTGCAGGGGCGGACCGGTCAGCAGACACGTTTGCACACGATTGATTACATCGAAGGCAATCCGCAGGGCGGCCGCATGACGCCGCGGCTGATCGGTTTTCTAACCGAACCGGAACGCCAGTTTTTTGACCTCTTCTGCAGCGTTGACGGCGTGGGGGTGAAGAAGGCGTTGCGGGCAATGGTACGTCCGGTGCGTGAGATGGCGGTGATGATCGAAGAACAGGATGCAAAATCATTATCGGCACTCCCGGGGATTGGCCCGGCAACCAGCGAACGGGTGATCGCCAAGCTACGTCGCAAGATGCCTCGGTTCGCGTTGATGGTCCAGCGTGACAAGGCGAGCGAGGCGGTCGAAGGGGGATCCGAAGTCGCTCGCGAAACCTTCGACGCGCTGCTCGCGCTCGGCCATAGTGAGTCCGACGCCCGCAAGTTGATTGACGACGTGATGGCGTCGGGAAAGAAGTTCAAAGACACCGAATCGCTGCTAACCGCCATCTACCAACGCTCGCATTAAGTGACAACGCCTCCCCGCATGATGCGGCGCGACTTAACTTGCTGCAATCGCATGACGCTGCGGGTACCACCAGATTTGAAATCCGTGTGTAGGGGGTGTTATGCTCTACGATGCACGTGATCGTCTCTCCGTTGCCTGTAGTTGACCCAACAACTTCGGATCCCCGCAGATCGACGCTGCGCCCCAATTCGGGACTTTTGAGGCCAGTTAGTGCAGCCCGCGAGTTCTCTCAGGAACCGATAGCACCGTCTTGCCGAATGAATGACCTTGAAGATCATCCCGAAGCCTGGAATCAATCGATCTATGATCAGCTGCATCACGTCGCTGAAAAGGCTTTGAAACAAGAAGCACCAGGGCACTCATTACAGCCAACGCTGCTGGTCAATGACGCCTACCTGCGGCTTCTGGACCAGCGCAACGTAACGCCGGAAGATCGCTCGGCGGTGATGGCTGCCGGGGCCAACATCATTCGCAGGTTGCTCGTCGATTACGCTCGCAAGCGAAAGCGACTGAAACGTGGAGGTGAAGAAGGTCGGGGAAATCCATTGCACTTTTCGATCGCCGATGACACCAGTCAGATTGATGTGCTTGAATTGGACGATGCTCTGGAAGTGTTCGCCACGGACCGCCCGCGCGCGGCCCAGGTCGTCGAACTAAAGTTCTTCGGCGGTCTGACTGGCGAAGAGATCGCCGAGCAGCTTGGCGTATCGATCCGCACCGTCAAGAACGACTGGCGATTCGCCAAAGCGTGGCTCTACCGAGAACTGGGAGCCGAACAAGATGAAATGGATGCGTGACGTGAGGGTGGAATGGGCCGGTCTCTACGGCTGAGCAGGAAGTCGTTGCCTTCAAGGTTCAGACATTGCGTCGTTCACGGTTTCGAAGTTCACGTTTTCGAGATGGCCGGTTGGTCCACAAAATTCTTTACGAGAGATCTTTCATGATTCGAAATTTTCGCCAATTCCAAATCGCTGCTGCCATCTTGGCCGGCATCTTCGGTTTATCGCTCACCGGATTTGCTACTGGCGGCTCTTAGGGACCATCAACAGCGACTGCTGACTTGCCGAGGCCTGGCGATCGAGAGCTGGGATCCAACCATCACGAAGCGGAGACATCATGCGTCATTCGCTGATCGATCGCATCGAGCACCTGTTTCTCCAGGCGCTGGAGCAACCCGAGTCAGTCCGTGAAGCTTGGTTGGCAAAGGAGTGTGGAACGGACCTGGACCTGCTTGAGGAAATCCAAAGCCTCTTGAACCATGATGAGCGTTCCAACGATCCCTTGGAGAGTCCACTCCACGAAGCCATTGCCGATGCCGACCCGATTGAAACCGGGCGCTCCGGCCCAAAGAGGATGCACACGGTTGGCCCGCACAACAACCGAGCACTCCACGTTCGCTGCCCCCATTGCCACAACCCGATTGAAATCGTCGACGAGTTGTCGCTCAATGAAGTGGATTGTCCATCGTGCGGCAGCCATTTCAGTCTGCTGGGAGAGGATCCGGTCGATCGCAAGGACCGTGAGAAGAAGACGATTGCGCATTACATCCTACAGGAACGAGTTGGAATGGGCGCGTTCGGGAGTGTGTGGAAGGCCTACGACGAGGCGCTCGACCGAACTGTCGCCGTCAAAATTCCGCGTGACGGCCAGCTTTCTCCCGCGCAATCGAGACTGTTCTTGCGCGAAGCTCGCGCCGTAGCACGTTTGAAACACCCCAACGTTGTTTCGGTTCACGAAGTCGGCCGCGTCGACGGTCAAATCTACATCGTGAGTGATTTCATCGACGGTGTACCTCTCTCAACCTTGCTAACGTCGGATCCGTTCTTGCCCAACGAAGCTGCGGGACTGACCATGAAGATCGCGGAAGCACTTCATCACGCGCATGAGGCCGGAGTGATTCACCGTGACCTGAAGCCGTCGAACATCATGATGGACCGTCAGCGGGAACCGCATCTCGTCGACTTCGGTTTGGCCAAACGAGAGGCCGGCGAAATCACGATAACGGCCGATGGCAGGATTTTGGGTACGCCCGCTTACATGTCTCCCGAGCTCGCGAGAGGTGAAGCCAAGACCGTCGACGCGCGCTCCGACGTCTACTCAATCGGTGTGGTGCTGTTCGAGTTACTCACTGGCGAGAAGCCCTTTCGAGGGGAAATCCGACTGCTTCTGCAACAAGTGATTCACGACGAGCCTCTCGCGCCGAGGCAGCTTAATGCAACGATTTCGCGCGACCTGGACGCCGTCTGCCTGAAGTGTCTGCAGAAGGATCCCGACCGAAGGTACGCGACGGCGAGCGACTTGGCGTTGGATCTAGGGCGTTACCTGTCGGGCGAATCGACCGTGGCCAGACCCATCAACTCCGCTTCGCGACTCGGACGTTGGTGTCAGCGGAATCGCAAAGCTTGGGCTTGGACGGGCGCAATCTTCCTGTTGCTGTACGTTTTCCTGAAAGCGATGACCGGTCAACCGCTCGACACCCCGCAAGTTAAAGCAGCAATCGCAACTGCGGAATTCGCGCCGGTTAGGACCTTCGACATTGCTCGCGATGGTCTTCGCGTGGCGGTCGTGAGCGACGAATCCGATAGGGTCGGCATTTGGAATGTCCGAGCGGGAGAACCCATGCGATACCTGGACGGTCATACTGGAGGCGTCAATACAGTCGCTTTTTCTCCGGATGGCTCTCGGATCGCAAGTGGCGGGAAGGACGGAACGGTCAGGATATGGAATACCGACACCGGTACGGAGATTCTAAAGCGCCAGGCACATGGTGAGTTCGTCCACAAATTGGTTTTCAGCCCCGACGGTAAATGGTTGGCAACATGCGGCGGCGATGATAAGACCGCGAAGATGTGGAACGCCACGACAGGTGAATTGGTCCATACAACCAAGCATCCCGGCTATGTGGCAAACCTGGCGTTCAGCCCGGACGGATCGCAAATCGCTGTAGGCGGCTGCAACAAACGGTTTTCCCAAGCGGGCGCGAAGGCCGTTCCGTCCCCTGGGCCCTGCGTCGTGAAAGTACTGAATTCGACAAGTGGTAACGAACTTGCCAAACTTGAAGGTCACGGCTGGCGCACGCACATGACCCGCTTCAGCCCAAATGGTGCTCTGCTTGCAAGTGCATGTGTTGGTGGGGCCCGACTTTGGGACTGGAGTAACAACCGCGAACTGTTTACGACGAATGATCGAGTCTCCTTCGGCGCAGCGGTGTTTTCCGTTTCCTTTACTCCCGACAGTCAGCGTCTTGTCACCGCCGGAGCTAATGAGGAAGCCGTCGTATGGGACACGTCGACGGGCGAGGACTTGTTGGCGCTGCAGCATTCCCACCGGTTGCGCGACGCGATTTTCAGCCACGATGGTCGCTACCTGGCGACCGGGACGACGGCCGGTACGGTAACGCTTTGGGATGCCGCCAGCGGCGAGCTTTACCTTGACCGTCAGGCTCATGGTGGGAGCGTCCTCGTTCGATTCTCCTCCGATGACCGGTGGCTAATCACTGCGGGAGGCGAGGGCCTAATTAAGGCCTGGGATATCGGAGAGATTGTCTTGAAAGAACGAGCGATCAACGATCGTTCCCTCTGACCGGCGGAAGATTTCTGACCGGCGGAAGATTACCGACCTTCTCCGTGGGCTCTTCGACTCCCTGAGAGGTCGTCGGCCCCACGATGAAGACGTCGCAACGTTATCAGATCGACCGATGCGTTGCTGAAGGAGCGATCGGCCGGAGCAGTTCCCTGGATAATCTCGATTTTTTTTTCTTGATTTCCGCCAATCGGTTGAATAGCACCGACGAAGTCGCTAGGGTCGATTAATGCCTCGTCATCGGGGCATAACTAGTCTTTCATTTTACTGTCCTTTTAGAGAGCGCTAATCATGGACAAGTCAAGACGGAGGGGGGGGGTACGTCTAGCCTTCACGTTGGTCGAGCTATTGGTGGTCATTGCCATCATCGGTGTGTTGGTTGGACTGTTACTTCCCGCGGTTCAGGCGGCACGCGAAGCCGCAAGGCGGATGAGTTGCAGCAATAACTTCAAACAGATCGGTTTGGCGTTGCACAACTACCACTCGGCCTACAAGCAGATCCCGATGCAAAATGGCGGGACCACGCGTCCCCGAGGCATGGCCAATGGCGGTGCCGAGCGATTCATGCCCCCAACAGCCAACAACCAGATGTTCCTGAGTGCCTTCGTGGGACTCACGCCTTACTTTGAACAGCAGGCCATTTGGGAGACGATCTCTCAACCCTACCAGGACGAGAACGATCCTGCCCTTTTCTATCAGCCGATGGGGCCCAGCCCACAAAAGCCTCTTGGCGGATCACTCGGGCACTCGGCTTCCGAGTATACACCGTGGCTGACAGAGATTCCGACGCTGCGGTGCCCAAGTGATCCGGGAACCGGATTGCCGGCTCAAGGTCGCACCAACTACGCCGTCTCGTTGGGTGATTCGAGCCACATTGGGCATCGAGGTTTATTGTTCGACTGGGGAACGATGATTAATAGCGCGGGAAACCAAGCGAACTGGAGGGCACGGGCTGTCCGTGCTGCGCAGCGGGGCATGTTTGTACCCCGCAAAGACAGTAAATTTCGAGATATCCTCGACGGCCTGTCCAACACGGTCGCGATGGGTGAAATCTCGACCGACCTGGGCGACCGTGACATGAACACCGCCGCCGCTCGGTCCGACGTACAGATCTGGCTCGAGGGCAATTCCAACGCTTGTGAAGCATTCGCCGATCCGGAGCGACCTCGCTTCTACGCTCCGGGGACAAATATTGCCAGCGGCGGCCAGCGTGGTCGCGGCTACTGTTGGTCCTTTGGTGTTCCCTACTACACCGGCATGACGACGATCACGCCGCCGAACAGCGCCCAGTGTTTGCACACCACCAATTGGGTCATGGGGCAGGGCGTCTTCCCACCGGGAAGTCGACACCCGGGCGGTTGTCACGTTCTGATGGCCGATGGCGCTGTACAGTTCATCACCGACTCAATTGAGGCCGGTGATCAAGAGGCCCCGCAGGTTCGCATTGGCAACTGCTGTACTCCGGAAGGCTCTGCGAGTCCCTTCGGTCTTTGGGGTGCTCTGGGCACACGCGCGTCGCGAGAGACCATCGAAGAATCTTTCAACTGAGTCGCATGCATCAGAAACGATCGCGCTAGCCACAGGCTAGCGCGTCCTGCGATCAATCGTACGGTTTAATCACTCGCACCAGCGTGCGAGCAGACTCGTACTGTTCTGCCTTGCCTACATTTTTTTGAACCACGGGAAATCCACTTCATGCGCCAAGCCAAAATAATCATTGCTTCTAGCCTCCTATTCCTGCCCCTCGCCCTCGGTTGCGGGGGAAGCTCCGGTGATCCGAACCCGGTTGCCGGGGGAGACGAAATTGAACAGTTTCTCGCTGAGAATCCCGAGATGGCGGTTGATGCCGATGAGGAAGCCGCGTTGATGGAAGGCGACTCTGTTGTAGAAGAGGAGTGATCTCTCTTCCCGGCCCGAAGGACGTTTGGCGCGTCGGTTGCTTTGACCCCCTCGTCTCGGACGTCTTCGCGGTCGCGCAACTGCCCCGCGATTGCCTTTTAATAGGCCTTCGCAAAGATCGCGTATTTCTCGGCTGGTTTGCCGGAATAGAAGCACGTCCCCGGCGTGTCGTTTTCCTCACTCGGGATGCAGCGGATCGTTACCTTCAATTCCTTGAGCAGGGGCTCTAGCTCCTGCTCATTGGAGAAGAAGCAGCGGGCAAACCCGCCGTGAATCTGGGTCTCATCCTTGGTGGAAAAGTAATCGCGAAAGTCGGATTCGGTGTCGATGTCTCG
>JARFQX010000144.1 GCA_029287555.1 Rubripirellula sp.
CCACCTGCTCTACCGATGTCTCTTCGCCCGCACATGCAACCACCAGCGAGAGCAACGGATCCCCTAGATCTTGTCTCCTAAGTCCTTCAAAACTCGCAGATTCAAGAACGTATGGACCGGTCGCTCTTAGCGACTCGACCAGGTTCAAGGCTATCCGTGAATCGCCAACTGCAAGGATTCTCGAACGAATCAAATCTTGGAATCTCAGGGTATGAGTTCGTTAAATTTGCCCGTCCTTGGCCATATTCTCCAGCCTTACAAAACGTTCGAAGAGCACAATCGGCTCCGCTCCCCCCCAGGCTAACTACCCCCAATCCGGGATTCAACCACCATCCCCCTTTTCTGAGGCGAAGCCCCCGCAAGCTAAGGGATAAATCCGGGCAGGAAAGTGGTTCTCCTCATCTTTTCCCAACTTTTGAGCCGATCGAGATCCTACAAGCGCTACGACCGACGCAATCGTACCAACCCTAACTGTTCCTCGGATCAGGCGATCACGGAATATGCCAAGCCGCATCACATTACTGGTGACCCCTCTGCTGCTTGCCTGCCTTGCTTGCTCGGCTCGAGTGGGTCACGGCCAAACGCCGCAGAGGATTGAGCCCCGTGCGGGCCTGCTGCCCCAACTGCCTCTAACGCCCGAGTTGCCTCCTCGCCCATTAGTCACGCCGGATCAGCCTTGGGCCCAGCCCACGGAGGAGCAAGGGAAGCCCACTTCGTCCTTCATTGACTCCCTGAAAGGGAACGACGCGGCCATCGAGGTTGTGGTTGGACAAGGACGACTCCTGACGCTGAGCGGTCCACTGGCTACCGAAGACGGGGTTGCTGTGATTGCGGTCGGGGATCCTACGATCGTCGATTTTGAGGTCCTACCCGACCAACGGATGTTACGTTTGACGGGAAGGCGAGTTGGTGTGACCGACATGTCTTTTGTGACAGCAGACGGACGTTCTTACTCATTTGAGGTTCACGTTGGATACGACCTGATCCTCGTTACCGCTCAGCTCAAGCAGATCTTTCCAGATGCCTTGATCAAGCTCCATCAACTTCGTGAACACGTGGTGGTCGAGGGCCAGGCCCGCAGTCCCGAGCAGGTGCAGCAGATCTTGAACACGATCACGTCTTACTTGACCTCGGTTCAAACCAGCCGTTCACAAACCAGCCGCCGTGGTGCAGCTCCAGCCCCCATGCCTGGGACAATGCCCGACGACGGCTTCGGGCTCGATGGCGTACCGGAAGAGGAGTTTGGCCCGGACGGTGAACCGCTACTCGGCCTCGACGACGCGAGGCTACCGGCAACCGAAGCCGAAGCCGCGCTTCCGCTTGGCTTAGCTTACGAGGGCGGTGCCAGACCGAGCTCACGCGCCCGGTCGGCGGCCCCTCAACTGATCAACCTCCTCCGTGTTCCAGGCAGCCAGCAGGTCATGTTGAAAGTCACGATCGCTGAGCTCAACCGCACGGCATTTCGGGCGATGGGTGTGGACCTGCTGATCGAAGGAAACGATCTCTTCTTTCAGAGTCTAGTAGCGGGCACCGCGAATGTCAGCGCGGTCTTCGGTGATGAAGTAGGAGTCTTTTTGAACGCATTGCGCAATAACTCCGTGAGCACCATTCTCGCAGAACCGAACCTCGTCACTCTCAGCGGTTACCCGGCACAGTTCCAGGTGGGTGGTGAATTCGCGGTTCCCGTTACGCAGTTTGGAACGCTAAATAACACCATCGAGTTCAAGCCGTTTGGCGTCCAATTGCTGTTCCTTCCTTACATCCAGGATGATGGCGTGATTCGATTGACCGTTCGTCCCGAAGTCAGCAACCCGGACGACACGCTTGGCACTCAAGTGGTGGGCACAACCGTTCCAGGAATCAGAACGCGGAATGCGTCGACCACGGTAGAACTGAGGGAAGGGCAAACCCTGGCCATGGCTGGCTTGCTGAACCGCATCTCGCAAGGAAATACCGATCGAATTCCTTGGATCGGTGACCTTCCAGTCCTTGGAAACGTCTTTCGTAACACGGACCACGAAGTCCAGGAGATTGAACTGCTGGTTTTGGTCACTCCCCAGATCGTCGGGCCGCTGGATGCCAACCAATGCATTCCACTGCCTGGCCAGGAAATTGGGGAACCGTGTGATCTTGAGCTCTATCTGCTTGGCCGGATCGAGGGTCGAACGGGCCTGCCCTATCGTGCGACGACCAACTGGGACGATCCTCTCGGCATCATCCGTCACCATCATATTGAAAAGCAGCATGTCTACGGCGATTACGGTTTCTCGAAATAGTTATCTCTGTTTATCGGCTGATTCGGAGTCCGATTCTATGAAGTCATCCATTCGCCAATTCGGGGTACTGCTGGGGGCGGTGCTGATCATGCTGGTAAGCGGATCCCCACTGCTTAGCCAGGAGCTCATCGAGGATCCGTACAGCACTCTCGATGACGGTGCGCCACCGGACAGCGCGGCAGTCCAATTCGTAGAAACGGATCCGTACCTGCGAGAAGACGTCCAAGAGGCTGAAGCAAGCAAGCAAGTGCTTCTGCCGTTGGAAGAAATCGTCAAGAATTGGACGTTCGATGAGGGACCTTCCGCGCAATCCAAAAGTGTCCTCGTGACAGGCGCGATATCGGAGGCCAATCTTCTGGAGTTCCAATTTGACGATGTGGAGTTAACCACCGCTGAGCATTCGCAGCTGGCGGACGTGCCGGTCTTATCCGAAGACTTACCGGTCGCAGAGTCCAGTAACGCGCCTATGCCGGTGATGGCCGAGACCGTCGGTCAAGCGAGTGCCGTTCCACTTGCAACCATTCCCTTCACCGACACGGACTTGCATTGCCCAGGGGGTTACGCTGCTTCAGCCTGCGGCGCCTGCCAGCGCTGCCGGCAAGGCCATCGATGCGAGAATCCCATCTGTTGCCGGTGCGACCGTTGCCGCCCCATTATGAACACGTACGAATATTACCAGCGAGTCCTTCTCGGCAACCCGGCGTTATTCTGCGAGCGTCCTTTTGGAAGCTATCTTTGCGATGTGTTTAACGCGCAAGCAGTCGCTGGAACCGGCCACCGAATGGTGCTGTATCACTACGACTTCTATGACGGAAAGAACGGCGATCCGATCGCGCAACTCAAGCCCCGCGGACGGCGTGAACTCATCAGAATCGGAAACCTGATGATGAACACGGGAATGCCGATGGTGATCGAAGCGAGCAAGGACAATCCCGAACTGGACGAAAGACGGCGAGAAAGCGTTCTCGCGGACCTCCGGGAGTTTGGTTTCGACCCGCCACCTGAGACGGTCATCGTTGCACATCCAACGGCACCAGGATTGGGCGGCAACGAGGCAGACCTGCAGTATCGCGCTATGCTTATCCAAGCATTGCAGACGGCAAGAGGGGGCGGAGGCGGAGCGGGTGGCGGCGGCTTTGGTGGCGGCGGCGGCTTTGGCGGAGGCGGCGGCGGCTTTGGCGGAGGCGGTGCCGGCTTTGGCGGCGGCGGCGGCGGTTTTGGCGGCGGCGGCTTCTTCTAGGAGGACGTCATTTTAGGACTTGAAACGAACTCCATTCGTGAAATTCGAGCTGGTAAGCATGGCCGTTTCATTCTGCGATTCAAGAATTCAACAACTCGCCCTGCTTTGTGTGTTGCTGAGCGGCTGTCAGTCCGTAACGACTTCTCTTGGTAAAAAGCTGCCATTGCCGGGCAATCAATCGCGTCTCGGCCAGGAGTCCTCCGTACTCAATGCCGGCGGCCAACCTTCGGACCCCCAACCTCTCTCCGTGCATGACCAAGCCGAACTTCACGCCGCGATGGGCCAAGCCGCGGAGAAACGAGGTGATCGCGAAGCGGCTCTAAAGGCCTACCAACGAGCCCGCGAACTCGGATCCGACAAGACCGATACGCTTCATCGAATGGCCGTGCTTCACGATAAGCAAGGCGAGTCTGTTAAAGCCGAAGAACTCTACGAAGCTGTCCTGGCGCAGGAACCGGAAAACTATGAAGCGCACTGCGACTACGGTTACAGCCTTTACCTACGTCATGAGTGGGACAAGTCCGATGTCCACCTTCGCGAGGCGATCCGCCTCAAACCCGACCTGAGCCGCGCCCGGAACATCCTTGCCATGAAACTCGCAAGGTCTGGTCACGTTGCAGAAGCTATGGCCGAGTTCGCGCGCGGCGGCGTGCCACAAGCGGAAGCGCACGCCAACATTGCTCTCGCGATGATCTTGGAAGGCAAGGACACGCAAGCCAAACACCAAATGACAATTGCCGCCTCACTCGAATCTTCCGCCCGGATGAAAGAACGACTGGACACTTACCGTCAAGCGCTCAAAGGTCTCGAGTTTCAGCTTGCCGATGCAAATGTTCGAGTGGCATCTCACGCGACGGAAAGTGGGGAGCAATCCTCAGTGCTTCAGCATAAAGAGCCGACCGAGTAAAGCTCACCATCTCAAGTGAATTTCCGTACTCCTAACGGTGGATCATCTTGACGCTATTTCTTGAGCGTCCAAATCACCGCGACTGCAATAACGCCTGCCGCAATCCATGGCAGCGGTCCGTTGAATAAGGTTGAAGAGAGCCCACTATCTTCGTTCAAGAACTGAACGTATTCAACGAACATGGCCTGCCTCCACACTTAAACGGGGATGGCGTCTTGCAGATACAAAGACTTCTGTCTCCTAAGAGTTTAAGCGAGCCGTGATTGAAAATGCACAGACAAGCTGCCGGTAAGCTTTGCTTTTGCAGTCTCAAGATCGCTATTGAGGGGGCGATCCTGCTGTTGCTTGTATCGCTTTCGACTCATCGACGCGCCGATCCCCCTAGTGAGCTCCAAGAAAAAACCCCGAGGGCTGAGCCGTCGGGGTTAAGAGGTTTGGACGCGGTACGCCGCAAATCAGCGGACGAAGGCCCCTCCGAGACAGCGGATTACGACTTCGACGCAGTGATCGCAGCCGGGGAATTTGTAGGTCAGGACCTTGCGGCCGAGAAATCCGCGACGCCATCCATCCAGGCAGGGCACTTGACCGGCGCAGCAGGCCGGCACGCAGGCAGTCACCTCGTAGCTGGCGCAAGGATCACAGGGGTCCTGCACGCACCAAGTCACGCTCACTGGCGGAGGCGGCTCGCAGCAAACCGGGGCTGGCTCGCAACAGGTGGGGGCTGGCTCGCAGCAGGCAGGGGTGGAATCACAACAGCCGGCACCAAGACCAAAAAGTCCGGCATCCGCGGTGGACGCCGTCAAGACCAGCAGAGCGGCGGCCAAGCCGCTGAAACTCAATCCACGCAGAAGGCTCATCGTCAATTCTCTCAGTTGAAGTGTGTGGAAGCTCAAACCAACTTCCAGTCTTAACAGGGCCCGCAAGTTTTGCAATCGGCAGGGTCAAGTTGACGCAGATAATCCGCTTGAATTACCCATTTTAACGAATTGACCGGTCATTCTTGTCGTACAGCGGCCGGCGACGTATCCCGGGCCGAGACCCGCGATCGCGCGATGACTCCCGAAGGATCTCCTCCCGCACGTCGCCACCGTCGGTCGGTCTTGCCGTGTCTCGGCCCGATCGATAACCTTCGCACAGGATCAGGAAGTTTCACGCAACTTGCTAGGGAGGGCGAAAGCGTGCTTCGAAGGAAATCGATTCGTACCAAGTTTGTGGTCGGGCTTGGCCTGCTTTCCGGGATCGTGCTCTTACTCGCCTCCAGCGGTTTCTGGGGGCTTCAACGCTACCGTCACCTTGCCCAGGGAATTACCGATCGAGCCAAGGAGCTTGATCTCGCCCACGAATTGTACAAGTCCGCAAGCGAGCTCAAGTCGTACGACGAGCGACTCGACAAGTATCGCCAGAGCACGTGGCGGCGATCCGAGAAAGGTTTTGTCGAATCGAATCCGATTCACGATCCTCTGATCGAAGTTTCGAAATCGGTCGAGGTCGATTACGGACTCGCCATGGGGTACTTCCAGGACACGCTGGAACAGTATTTCGATCTCGCGACCGCCAGGGCGAATCAGAGCGACGAGCCGTTCTTAATTAACCGGGCGAGCCAGCTGGAAAACCTGCGGAGGATCGCCGGCGAGTTTGACCAGCTCAAGGCGGAGCGTCGGTCGATCGACAACAGTCTCTCCTCACACCGGTTACTCGGCGTCAATCGCCATGACGTTCTGGTCGCTGAGACGATGGGACATGTCGACGCGATGAGCGAGGAAATGGATCAGTTCAGCGACGAGGTGCAGGGACAGTGCAGTCTTTGGATGTCGGTGACTTGGATCTGCACGATCCTCGCCTTTGTGATGATGGGCTTGCTGATCACCGCGTTTCACTCATTGGTCGTCAAACCGTTTAGCACCTTGGTCGACGGCTCGCGCCTCGTCGCCGGCGGTCAATTCAA
This sequence comes from Rubripirellula sp., assembly GCA_029287555.1. GTDB lineage: Bacteria > Planctomycetota > Planctomycetia > Pirellulales > Pirellulaceae > Rubripirellula. The sequence goes on from JARFQX010000144.1 coordinate 6,369, forward strand.
TCACCGCATCGATCTGGGCACGGGCGATGAACTGAGTGAA
>JARFQX010000151.1 GCA_029287555.1 Rubripirellula sp.
GTTAGGAGGAGTCTGAGGAATCTTCCGGTTTTTCTGATTTTTACTCGATGATCCGTCACGATCTCGACGATATCCCTGTTGAATCAGGAGGTCGGAGCCGAGGGCGAACGGCCGCTTGATTCATGACGGGGGGAATACACGACTTCGGTGATGTTTCACGACAATCCACCATCCCAGCTTTCCATTGGTGAAGCCAGTGCGTACCTTCCTCCCATTGTGCATCTCGTTCTTTTTAGCTGTTCTGGTGGCCTCCGAGTCGCAAGGACAGATTACACCTCGCGGTCGCAGCGTGCGTCAAAGCGAGCGAGTCGCTCGAGCCAATTGGCAGCCGATGCGGACCAACGCGGCGGCCAATTCCGAGCAAGCGCCTCAAAATAACTTGCGAGGTCATGCATCCGCTTCGGTGCGGCCGGCGCAGGCGACTGAAAGCGTGCCCGTCCCGCCGCCCGACACCTCGGGGGGCTCGGTGATTCAGGATCGAGTGATTCAGAATCGAGTGATTCAGGATCGAGTGATTCAGGATCGGGGGGCCGCGATCACGGCCCAGCCGCAACCAATCGACGGACGCATCGTCGAGGGCCGGATCATCGAAGGTCCGGTGCTGGATGGTCAAATCCAACTTGCCCCGATCTACGGCGACGGGGCGTGTGATGGCCTGCCGGTGGCCGGATGCGGATGTGGTGATGGGTTGTGCACCGGTTGCGACGGAACGATCGCCTGTGACGCTTGCGGAGATTTCTGCGGCGGCAGTTGCTGCGGTGAACTGTGCAGTACCGAAGCGTGGCGTCCCTGCATCACCCTCTGCCTTCCGCAGGATGGTTGGGTGTCATTCGAATTCTTGAGTTGGTATCAGGATGGTTTGTACCTGCCACCGTTGGTCACCACGAGCGTCGATCCAGATGTCTCCAGAAATCAGGCCGGTGTGTTGACCAGCCCTTCGACCCGCATTCTTTATGGGGGAGGCGGTGTCTTAACCGACTCGATCGACGGTGGACGACTTCGATTCGGCGTCTGGTTGGACCGATGTCACACGTGGGGGCTCGGCGCTGAGTTGATCAGCATGTCCTCCAACTCCGACTCGTTCGTCGCCGGTAGCGAGGGGCTTCCCATCTTGGCGAGACCAATTTTCAACACGGAGCTCGGTGTCGAGGATTCCGAACTCGTTGCCTACCCCGATGTCGTCTCCGGGGCGGTCTCGGTGAACGTCAACAGCGATTTCGAGTCGGGCGGCTTCTACATCCGGCGCCTGCGCCGCACCGAAGAAGGCTGCAAGCAGTGGCTGTTCTGTGGTTGCCCGGAACATTACTGCACTCGCACCGAGCTGCTCGTTGGTTATCGTTATCTGCAACTGGATGAAACGGTGGCGATTCGTGAAAGTCTGGTAAGCAACGACTCGCAAAACCCCGGCTCGTTCGAGATTCTTGACGCCTTCCGAGCAAGGAATCAATTCAACGGTATCGATTTGGGGTACATGTTCCGCAGTACTCGGGGCTACTGGACCTACGACGGGAGTGTCCGTATCGCAATTGGCAATACGAAGCAAACGGTGACGATCGCGGGGCAGTCGCAGATCAACGATCCGTCAAGTGTGCCGAACCTCCAGAGCTACGATGCTGGAATCCTGGCTCTGAGTTCCAATAATGGTGTGTACGAGCAGAATGAATTCGCGGTCGTGCCGGAAATCGGTCTCAATCTTGGGTACCAACTGACCGACCACCTACGGCTTATGGTGGGGTACACGGGGATCTACTGGTCCAACGTCGTGCGACCGGGGCACCACATCTCCCGAGACGTCAACCCAAATCTTATTCCCCCGGTGCAGCAACCGGTGACGGGTGCCAAGCGGCCCGCCTTTGCTTTCGACACCACGGATTACTGGATTCAAGGAATCAGTCTGGGTGGTGAGTACCGATGGTAGGGGCTGTCGCAACGCCGCGGATTCGAATCACGATCCCGCGTTAAGCTGATTGGGCAATCTGTCCGATAAAGACGAAGAAGGCGAGTCAGGAGAAGAGATCCGGCTCGCCAGCGGATCAGGCCCTGGGCGTGGAGTTTTCCGGCAATCGGATTCGAGCTCGAGCCCGCAGGACCACCCGAGCGTTGCGCGGCTCCATCTTGGAGCCCGCGACAACCGCTCGTTGAGACGCTTGGCTTGTCCAATCGAAGGGCTCGGCTGGCCATCGATGCCCCCCGCCCAACGCCATTTTTCGAACAAGAACGGAATCAGATAATGGTCTGGAAAAGAATCCTGGCTCCTTTTCTGGCATCGCGTCGTCGCTCTTCACGGAAATACCGTCAGCGACGCTTGAGAATGGAACGGATGGAACGTCGCGAGGTGCTGGCCAGCAACATCGGTGCAATCGGCGGCGTTGCCTTCATCGATCAAGCCAATGATGGCTCCTCGGTGGGGGATCCGCCGGTGCTGGTTGACACGGCTGGCGACCTGGTACCGCCCGAAACACCGGGCGCTCAAGGTATCCAGGTCCAGTTGTTCGAGGATACCAACAGCAACGGCGAGTTCGATAATGACGACCTGCTGGTGGGGACGGTCACAACCGACTTGCAGGGAAGTTACCGCTTCGACAATCTTTCCCCGGGTCTTTACTTTCTTCAACAGCAAGATGTGCCGCAACTCAGGCCCTCGACACCCACGCCGATAACCGTCGTCAACGATCAAGGTGAACAGACCGTCTTGATTGACGACTACTCGCTCACGACGCAAAGCGTCACGGCGACGCCCACGGCCGACGGATCCGATTCGGCGTTGGCAAGTGAGTCCATCGGAGGTGCCCGCGATATCTTGGTCAACAACTCAGCCGTCACCGGCCAGTTAACGGTCTTTGTCGATGATGTCTCCGACACGCTCTCGCTCGGATCATTGGGCGATGGAGTTGGCACGGCACTGATCCAGTACGATGGTCCCGACGGAACGGTGGTGCTCGATCCGACGGGCCTGGGGGGAGCCTCGCTCGCCGGAGGTTCGACCGGGACCGCTGCTGAATTGAACTCGGGTCTGGTCGTTCTCTCGCGTGCTGAAAGCGCTGGCGATGAGCTAACGATCACCATCTACACGGACGGCGGCAACTCGTCGAGTACCACGCTTGCGCTACCCGAGGACGACGTTGACTTCATCGAGACCTTTGTCCCCTTCAGCACTTTCACAGCATTCACCGGCAGCGGCGCGGATTTCAACAACGTCGGTGCGATCGAGGCGTCCATCTCGCTATCAGCGAACAACGATGCGTTCGTGTCGATCATCGAGGCCCGACGTCCGGAAGTCGTGCCAGCGGACCTGGCAAACATCTTGCCGGTGGCGCTCGGCGGTGAGTTGTTTCTCGACAACTCCCCCGGTGGCCAAAACAACGGCATGCGCGAGGAAATCGAGCCTGGCATTGTCGGGGTGAACGTCGACCTTTACCGGATGGCAAACCCCGATGACGTCGTCGATCCCACGACTGAAGTGCCGATCGCCTCGGTAACAACAACGACCAATGGAGCCTACCTGTTCTCCGACCTTGATCCAGGAAACTACGCCGTTGTAGTTCCGTCAGCCGAATTCGAATCTTCGGCGACCCTGTTCGGGTTTGCCAACAGCACGGGAAATGATCCACCCAGCAATCCAAATGACAATGTTAAGGGAGACGACAACGGCTTGACGATCCCGAGCGGGGATGTCATCAGCGGAACCATCACCTTGGAATCGAATTCCGAACCGACCGACGATGGGACCGATGCTAACACCAACAATACCCTTGATTTCGGATTCTTTCCGCAGATTGATCTAACACTCAGCAAGACGATCGACTCGGCTTCCTCGAATCTCATTGCCGGAGGCGACGTGGTTTTTGACTTTGTCGTTGAAAACCTGGGACCGCTCGACGCAACCAACGTCGTCGTCGAAGATGTCTTTCCCGACGGTTTGACCTATACCGGCATTCAGAACGAGTCGGGATCCTTCACGACGAACGTGAATGGTGCAACGGTCGAAATTTTGATCGGTGATCTTGCCGTTGGCGCTAGCGCGACATTCCAATTGACGGCGGACATCGCCAGCAATCAGACATCGGACCTGGTCAACACCGCCACCACGACGGCTGACGAGGTAGATATTGATGACTCCAACGACGTTTCCGACGTGGTGATCGAGCTGCTCTCGTCGGATCTGCGGATCGTCAAAACGGACTTGTCCGATCCAGCGATTGCGGGAGAACAATTGACCTATGAAATCGTCGTGACCAACGACGGGCCGGATGAGGCGGCGGGAGTGGTTGTCACCGATCAGCTTCCCGCTGGCGTAACCTTCTTCAGCGGGGATGTGGACGGCGACAGCAACCTCGTCGTCGATGATGGCAATGGACAGGTAACGGCGACGATCGGATCGCTGCCGTCGACCTTGACATCGACGGTCACTCTCGTGGTCACCGTTGCGCCCGACGCGATTGGACCGCTGACCAATACTGCATCGGTAACGGCTGACCCGAACACGGACCCCGATCCGAGCAACAACACGGCAACGGCCGAAACACAGGTGGACCGATCGGTCGATGTCGCCGTCTCCAAGTTTGCGACGGGAACCCCCGTTGCGGGCGACGAGATCAGCTATCGCATCGAAGTTGCCAACAACGGTCCGAGCCAGGCTCGAGGTGTTTCGGTTGTCGATGTGCTGCCTGATTCACTGAGCCTTGTTGACGGCAGTTTCG
>JARFQX010000192.1 GCA_029287555.1 Rubripirellula sp.
ACTATTCTATTGTCCAGCGCGGATTCGTCAATCAATGGAATGGGAGCGACGAGAAGCGAGTCGCGAGACCCGAGAAAGCCTGATCAATCCCACTCGCCACTCGCCTCTCGCCTCTCGCCTCTCGCCACTCGCCTCTCGCCACTCGCCACTCGCCACTCGCCTCTCGCCTCTCGCCACTCGCCTCTCGCCACTCGACTCTCGCCTCTCGCCTCTCGCCACTCGCCTCTCGCCACTCGCCACTCGCCACTCGCCACTCGCCTCTCGCCTCTCGCCTCTCGCCACTCGCCTCTCGCCACTCGCCTCTCGCCTCTCGCCTCTCGCCTCTCGCCTCTCGCCACTCGCCTCTCGATTCCTCGTTCGCTACGATGCGCGATCAGTGAATTCGTTGTATCACTCCGAGAGGGAGACTGCCGTGGCTAATCGTTTTTGCTTGTGCTTGCTTTCCGTTGGCTTGCTCTTACCGCCGACCTGGGCGGGAAACTGGGGCCATTGGCGCGGGGATGGAAACGGGGTCGCGACCGATGCGAACCCTCCGGTGCGGTGGAGCAGCAGCTTGAACGTCAAGTGGAAGGTGCCGATTCCCGGTTACGGATCGGGCTCGCCGGTGGTTTGGGAGGACCGCGTGTTCGTGGTATCTGGTGTTCCAGTCGGCGATGGATCTTCGGGCCGCGCCCGAAGACGCTCTCGGGCCAGTCAGCAGCAACCACTCGAATTCACACTGTACTGTTTCGATCGTGCCACGGGCGGGCTGCAGTGGAAGCGTGTCGCGACCGTTGCAACCCCACACGAGGGTACGCACGACACCAACAACTTCGCCGCGGCTTCGCCTTGCACCGATGGCCAACATGTCTACGCCCATTTCGGTTCCCGCGGGTTGTACTGCTATACGCTCGATGGTGCGTTAGTTTGGAAGCGAGACGACTTCGGCAAGATGCAAACGCGGAACACTTTCGGCGAGGGGAGTTCGCCAACGATCGAAGGCGAAAAGATCCTGGTGCCATGGGATCACGAGGGTCCTTCGGCGCTGTATGCGCTAAACAAGTTGACGGGCAAAACGATCTGGAAAGTGGAACGGGACGAACCGACCTGCTGGGCCACGCCATTGGTCGTCGAAACGGGCGCGGGTAAACAAGTGGTCATGAATGGCCAGAATTACGCACGCGGCTACGATCTCGAAACGGGGGAGGAGTTGTGGCGATGCGGCGGGCAAACCGAGCGTCCGGTCGCGTCGGCCGTTTCCGGTCAAGGGTTGATTTTTGTTGGAAGCGGGTTCCGGGGAGCGTTTCTGGGAGCCTTTCAGCCCGACCAGCGTGGCGACTTGGAGGGCAGCGAGGCGGTGGTGTGGAGCGTTGACCGCGACACGCCCGACATCGCGTCTCCGCTTCTCTCCTCCGGACGACTCTATTATTACAAAGCCAAATCGGGTGTGATCAGCTGCGTCGATGCCAAAACGGGAAAACCCTACTTTGGACCAACTCGAGTCGAGGGGCTCGGCACGATCTACGCATCGCCCATCGCCGCCGGCGGGCGGGTCTACTTGACCGATCGCGCCGGGACGACCGTGGTGATTCGCGACAGTGAAGACTACGAGGTCCTGGCGAGCAACTCCGTCGGTGAAACGGTCGACGCCACGCCGGCTCCGGTCGACGATGAGCTTTTCATCCGCGGCGAACAACACTTATTCTGCATCGCGGAATGATCCGGAGCGAAGTCGACGCATCGCAGGAAGTGAAACCTGTATAACAAATGGGGCCCGAGGAACCGGCGGTCCATCTGTCATCTCGCCTGCTTTGTTTGCCCTATCAAACGCGATCGCTGTCAAACGCGATCGCTGTCAAACGGGATCGTCCACGATCGTCGGGAGTCAACGTCGCCGAAAACATGACTTGGGAACTGTCCGATTTCGGTAAGCACCTTTGCGGCGGCAGCGGCATCGGCGAGTTGATGGATGACCTGGGTCATGCAATCGCGGCCGGCGGCGACCGGGTGCGCATGCTCGGCGGTGGCCAACCTGCTCACATCGCCGAGATGGATGCGATCTGGCGCCGTCGTCTCGGTGAGATCTGCGGTCAGCCGGGCCAACTCGAACATATGCTGGGCAACTACGAGCCTCCGACGGGGAATCCCGGCTTTCGCCAATCGATCGCCTCATTGTTTCGGCGCGAGTTCAGCTGGGACATTGGACCGGAGAATGTGGCGGTCACGATTGGAGGTCAAACGGCTTTCTTTTTCCTGTTCAATGCCCTGGCGGGACATCATCCCGACGGTCGCCATAAGAAGATCCTACTGCCGCTTGTTCCCGAGTACATCGGCTACGCGAATCAGTCTTTGGGGAGTGAGATTTTCGCTGCGATCCAACCGAGGATCGAACGGATCGGTGATCACGATTTCAAGTACCACGTCGATTTCGATGCGCTCGAGGTCAGTGATGAGATCGCCGCAATCAGCGTTTCCCGTCCGACCAACCCCACCGGCAACGTGTTGACCGATGACGAGATCTCTCACCTCGCGGCGCTGTCTCGACAGCACGATGTGCCGTTAATTATCGACAATGCCTACGGTGCGCCATTTCCCAATGCGATCTACACCGAGGCGACTCCCTTCTGGGATGAGCACACGATCCTGACGTTGAGCTTGTCCAAGTTGGGTTTGCCTGGAACGCGGACCGGGATCGTGATCGCTCGTCCAAGTGTGATCGAGGCGCTCGGCTCGATGACGTCCATCGTTGGATTGGCCAATACGAACATCGGACAGGCCATCGTCAAGCCGCTGATCGACAGCGGTGAGATCCTGAGGCTCAGCAACGAGGTCGTCCAGCCCTACTACCGCGCCAAGTCGCAACAGGCGAGAGAGTGGGTGGACGAGTACTTCGACGATGAGCTGCCCTATCGAGTTCACGTCAGCGAAGGCGCCTTCTTCCTTTGGTTGTGGTTCGAGGGAATGCCGATCACCTCACGACAACTCTACCAACGGCTCAAGGAACGAGACGTCTTGGTGGTGCCAGGCAACTACTTCTTCTATGGACTGGAGGACGAATCGTGGCGGCACCGCGATGAGTGTTTGCGAGTCAGTTTCTCGATGCCGGAAGCGGTGGTCCGAGACGGGATCCGCGTGATCGCCGAGGAAGTGGGGAGAAGTTGGAAGAGTGAAGAGTGAAGAGTGAAGTGAGAGACGGTTGTTTACCCTTCTAACTTCTAACTTCAAACTTCAAACTTCACTTCGTGTCGCCGCCGAGACGTATGGTGAACGGTTCGGTGCACGTTTGGCGATCGATGGCCAGGACGATTTGGTGCGTGCCGGCAGTGAGATTCAGCGATGCCAGGTCCCAGACGGGAGTTGGCTTGGAATCAACCCAGGCCTCGATTCCGTCGGTGGGAAACTCGATTTTGGCAATTCCCTCATCGGGTAGCTCGACGCTAAAGCGAACAAACGAAGTCGGCGGGGTTTCCCGATGCTGCTTGAAGCGATCGAGTTCATCCAGCGGGATCGTTCCATCGACCTTGCTGGTCAGGGGCCGCCAAGTCATCGCCGGATCGTCCGACGCCGCCGTGTCGGTACTGGTGCGGTTGAGCCTGCGATTCGCTTCGTTGCTATACACCAAAGTCTCGAGAGACCGCACGATCGGCTCGGTCGATACGGTGTAGGACGGATCGCGTCCAAGCGCGGACAAGAAGGAAACGAGATCGACTAGTTCGGTTTTGGTGAGCGAATCAAGCAGGCCTTCGGGCATCAGCGACTTGCCCGGCTTTTCCTGTTCGACAGTCTCCGTTTCGACTTGCAGTTCTTTGCCGTCGGCGAGACGAAGTCGGATGAAATCCTCATCACGTCCGGTCACGATTCCGTTGAGGACTTCTCCCTCGTCGGTCAACACGCTCAATGTTGTGTAGCCCTCCTTCAGTTTCGCGCTCGGGGCCAGCAAGGACTCCACGATGTAATCGGGCTGGGAACTGCCTCCCATGCTGATCAAGTTAGGTCCAACCAGACCACCGGCGCTGCCGATCGCGTGGCACTGGATGCACTGCAACTGGACGCGGCGATAGATCGCTTCTCCCCGCGCCGGAGAACCATCGGTCGACGCGGCGGCGACAAGTTCATCACGCAATTGGGGCGACCATAGCCACGATGCGTTCTCGAGCCGTCCCGCTTTGCGGATCGCCGTTTCCAACGCTTCGTTCCCGCCCGAGCCGCGCACCTGCCTAAGCAAGTTGCGGGCAAGATCGGATTCGATTTGCCGTTGCTCAATCGCCTTGGCCAATAGAGCGGGAAGTTCTTTTCGATTCATCAGACTGGCGACCATTGCCGTGGCGGAGTCAGCCGTCTCGGGCTGCTCGAGGAGTTGGACGATCGATCCGACCGCAGCCCGTGGACGACGCGCCAGGATCGCCCGGGTCGCGGCAACGCGTGTGTTGGCTGCGGAGGCGCGGGACAGTTGATCCAGCTTGTCTCGGACCTTGGCGGAATCGAATGCCCCGAGTGCTTCAATCACCCGTTGTTGATCCTCGCCTTGGGAGTCATCAACCGCGTCGATCAGGACGGGCTGAAGTTGCTCGACTCGCCACACGCCGGCAATCTTGGCGAGAGTCGCGAGTTGCCGGGGATCGCGAAGCTCGCCTTGTCGGGCAATCCGCTCCAGAATCTCGCCAACGCCCTCGGGGATGGTCTTGTCGCGAAACGTCCGACTAAGCAACGGTTGCAAGCGACCGGCGGAGAGGTTGTTTGGGTCAGCGGACAACAGGGCTCGGACGGTGCGTCCCAGCTGCGACGCGTTTCCGGCGGCTGCAATCGCCTTGACCAATGCGTCGGCCGATTCCCCACTAACGTTTCCGGTCTCCAGCAACTTGACCGCGACTTCAGCGGCCCCGTCCGTTCCGATTGCCGAGACGGCGTAGGCTAGTTGGTCCGGAGCGTCGTCCCACTTCATCGCGGTCAGCATGGAGCCCGCATCGTATGACGCGTCGAGCTTGCGAATCGATTGCCAAATTGCGAAGTCAAGGTTGTCATCGATGTCCATTTGCGTCGCGCCGAGCACCGCGCGGAAAGGCTCCAATCCATCGTCCGCGTCGAGTTGGCCCGCGCAAAGTACCGCTTCCAACCGAACGCGTGGATCCTCGTCAAGGACGCGCCGCAACACCGCCGCTTCCAGCCCGCGCATCCTATCGGCACCCAATTCGAATCGCTGTCGCCACAGGCTGCGAATTAATGTTCGTCGAGCGGCCGGGCGAGTTGCGTCAATCAATCGGCCGAAGTCCTCCTCGGTTGGTTGCGCCAGGACTTCGTACATCCAGTTTCTTTCCAGATTGCGGTCCGAAGCATTCTCGCCGGCCCAGCGATCGATCGCTGCTTGAGTCTCATTGGGGGCCGAAGCGGCATGCCGCCACAATTCTTGTCGAGCAAATTGCCGCACCGGCAAGGCGGGATCCTCGAGCAAATCAACCAATTCGGCTGGGGCAACCGAGGCGAAATTGGGCCACCAATCCAACTCACGCTTTGGAAATGAGACCCTCCAGATTCGCCCGTGCGTTCGATCGCGTCGATCGTCGCGGAAATCAACCTCGCCGTGCTGAATGATGGGGTTGTACCAGTCGGCTACGTATAGGGCTCCATCCGGTCCCATCTTGGCGTCGATCGGTCGAAACGCGACGTGCTGGGTCGTGATGATCTCGGGTTGCTGACGGCTGATGTAGCCACTTCCACTCGGTTTCATCGTGAAGCGACAGACGCGGTGACTGCGAAAATCATTTGCGACCAGATCTCCGGACCACTCCGGTGGGACGTGCGTGCCGGAGAGAATCTCGAGTCCGCAGTGCTTGGGACTCCCTGGGTTCAACCCCTTGAGCCATCGCGTGGCTCCCGGGGACGTGACAAACACTGCGTCCGGAAAGGCGTAGTTGATCCCTTCAAAGTAAGCACCATCGGTCACGAACGACTCGCCGAATGGATCGAAGGTGTGCCCCCAGGGATTAATGAACCCCTTGCAAAACACCTCCAATCGACCGCTTGATGGACGATAACGCCAGATCCCTCCGCCATCGAGATGACGCGTACCGTAGGGTGTTTCGA
>JARFQX010000202.1 GCA_029287555.1 Rubripirellula sp.
AGCCGTTTGCCCCCGAGTTTCTGGGGCATGTTGAAGACGTTGTTGATCTGGACGACGCAAAAATGAGGATAGAGCCGCTCGAGCCGCGGGAGGTCGGGCAGGATATAGCTACTCCATCGGATATCACACTCGCGCGGCCCAAATTTCCATTTGCCCGTGGCCGGTCGATCGCTTTCGTCATTGCGGGGAACGTGATTGACACTGTTGTGGGGTCCGCAACAAAACTCCCAAACGTTGTCGGTGACTTGAATCGCGAAACTGTTGTGCAAGTCGCCGGTCATCACGAAGACCTTCTTCCCGAGTTTTTCCCAGGAGTCGATCAACATCTCGCGCTCGTCGAAGAATCCGGTCCAAGCTTCCTCTTTATTGGCCGCATCGGCTTCAAAGCCTCCGGCGCCGCTGTGCGGGATCATGAATGGCACCGTGGAGATCACGAAGAAGAAATCGGCATCGCTTTCGGACATCGACTTCAACAGCCACTCCCGCTGCGGCTTGCCAATCATCGAGACGCCCGGCTTGTCGCGCTGGGTGACATCGTGCATGTCCCGATCGCCACGGGTATCGATCAGGTAGAATTCACAATTGGCCACGCGAAACTTGCCATAACTGCGCCGGCCAATGGAGTAGCTGATGTCGTGATCATCCACCTTGGCCGGCATGTGCAATCGCAAGGTATGCGGATCGACCACCTCGACGATGTCGTAGACGTAGGAGTTCTTATTCCCCGCGTCGTTGTCAAAACGCATGTCATTGACACCCGCCTCGGGCGTGCCCCAGTGCACGTGCAAGTTCAGCATCTCGTCGAGCGGCAAGGCGGTGAAATCGGTCTGCTCGTCGACCAGCAGATCGCTGCCCGCCTTCATTTTGCCCTTCCCGAAATGGATTCGATGCTTGTATTCCATCGGGTTGGCCCATCCCAGATAGTCGTGCCAGGCGTAGGTGCCAATGTCACGAAAAACCGTACGGCGGTGCCGTTTGCCGGCTTCCGACGAGCCCCAGATATCGTTGACCAATTCGTGGTCATCGAAGGTGAAATAGCTGGGCACGTGACGATGCCACTTCGCTAGCTCAATACCACGGCTGAGATAGAGTTTGTAGTTCTCCCAGACCCCGACCACCGTGGGCATGACTTGGACCGGCAACGGAAGTTGTTCCACTCCCTGGACTAACCGCCAGGCTTCCGGTGGATAGTCGCGCAGTTCCTCGTACAGCCAGTCACCATTCATGACGTGAAAGTGCACTTTATCGGCCCAGTCACGATTGAGATGCTCGTAGGTGGTCGCGCGGTGGCCGCCACCATGAAGTGGATTCTGGTTGGCGCACGATCCGATCTCGAAACGAAAGTTAAACAAGCCCTTGGGGTTGTACTCCGCGTTGAAGGATTCCTCACGACTCGGCAAGGTTCGAAAGGATCCCGGCAATCCATGCGGCCGGCCGTTGACGTGGACTTGGTAGTGGTAACGAGTATCGGCTTGCAGGCCGGTCAGTTCGGCAACGCCGGTGTTATCGTGTTCGATCGAGGTACCCGCCGCCGGACTCGCCTGGGTCAGATCGCCCGGATCGGTGCCATAGTGCACCTCGAAGGTCCCCGGGTCGGAAGTCCGCGCCCAAACTCGCACCGAGTCGCTGGTGACCCTTCCCAGCATCGGCCCGTGGGTCAAACGAATCGGGTCCCGGGCATCCTGTCCCCTCGCTGGTCGCACCGCGGACGAAAGTAGCAAGGCGAGGAAGAGCGAAGGAAAAATCACGAGTCGCAGGTACATCGGTGGCCATCAGGCAAGCAGAGGAAACGAAGAGATAGACCTCGGAGTTTACCCGGTTCTTTCAGCACTCACCACTATTTGCGGCCACGCGGCGCGGATCGGTCGCCCGGACACATCGATTTTTTGCCTGTCCGCCCGCCGCCGAGATTTCTTAGACTGAAAGGGTCTGAACTGTCTTTCCTCGACTTGGATCGCGGCAACGCCGATCTTATTGGTGGGCGTCAGTTTCAGACGCGATTAATCGAGATTGGCCCGCCAAGGCGGCTTTGGGAATCCTTGCCATGTCCAACGATGATTCCACACAGAAATTGGCGAAACACAACGAGGCGAAAAGCGGGAAAGACCGCGTCAAACAAAGACCGAAGCGAAAACCTTACCGCAGCCCGCAGCGTCGATTGATCGTTGGCTTGATGCAGTTCTCGATCCTTGCCTACCTGGCAATGCTCGCCGTGCTGATCGCCATGGAATCACGCCTGGTTTATCCCGGCGCTTACATGGACGACACAGGACAATCCGGAGCTTTGACCGCTTCGTTGCTTCCAAGCGGCATCGCCGATGCGGCTCAGAGTGCGGTCGCCAGCGGTGATCCCAGCCCGCAATTCGCTCATGGACCGCGAATCGAGACCGTTGAATACGAATCAACCGACGGTGTCACGATTCGCAGCCGCTTGCTTGAGCGGGGAGCCGACAAACCAATCTTGCTTTACTTTCACGGAAACGGAATCAAAGCCGCGTGGATGGACTCGTGGATCACGCGACTTTCTAGCACGCTGGACGCGAACGTGATGGCCGCCGAGTATCGTGGCTATGACGATGACGTGACCCCGACCGAAAAAGGCGTGCTTGCCGATTGTTTTGCGGCCCGCGATTACCTTTGCAACCGTTATCAGGTCGCGACCGACGAAGTGATTCTGTTTGGCGAATCACTTGGAGGCGGATGCGCCGTGGCGGTGGCATCCCAGGGCGGCGCTAAGGCTTTGATTTTGGAGCGAACGTTTGATCGGTTGATCGATGTCGCCGCGCAAGTCTATCCATTCGTGCCCGTCCGATGGATGATGCGGAATCGATTCGACTCGATGGCCAAGCTCACCGTCTACCGTGGACCGTTGATTGTCATTCACGGAACGGCCGATACCTTGATTCCAATCGCCCACGCGCGGCGGCTCTACGATTCGGCCCGAGCGCAGCCCAAGCACTTCATCGAGGTTGATGGGCTTGGTCACATGGAACCGCTGCCTGATCCGACGTTGCGGGAAATCGCTGCGACCCTCCAGCAATGCCTCAAGGACGACTCGTGAGGATCTCGCGAACCCGAGCGACCAACGTTTGCGGGTCGTCGTGCGAATAGGGGACATCGAACGTTTCTTTCTTCGCGAGCCATTTAACCTGGCAACGCGACTCGGACCATTCGTTCCCGCCAGCGATCAAGGCAACGTCGAAACCGCGTTGATCGGCATACTTGAGCTGAGCCCCGAGCTTCTTCGAATCCGGATAAACTTCGGTCCCAATTCCCGCATCGCGCAGGTTCGCGGCCAGGCGAAGGTAGTCGTCGCGGTACTCCTTTTCGAAGAATGCCACCAGCACTGGCGCCGGCGTCGAAGCGGTGGGCAACAACTGCAATTGCTCCATCGCCGCCAGTAACCGGTCCAGTCCCAAGGAGGCTCCGATCCCCGGCAAATGTTGCTTCGTGTAAAGCTCCGCCAGGTTGTCGTAACGTCCGCCGCTGCAAACGCTACCGATTTCGGGCAAATCGTCGAGCGAGGTCTCAAAAATCAC
>JARFQX010000229.1 GCA_029287555.1 Rubripirellula sp.
TCATCGAGCAACGATTCGACCGAAATTCGGCTGACAAGATTCTCGATCGTGTTCCCCCAGTGGATATCGTCGAGATCCGTTCGAGCAACACGATTCAATCGCTGATGAGTCAACAGAATGGTCTGACCGTCTGGCGACAAACCGAGACCTCGTATCGCGTGTCCGTGAAGCTGGTGGCTCGCCACGACCGACCGTGTCGACGCGTCAACCACGGCGAGCCCGCCTCCAAAAGCATCGGCGACTAGAAACCGATGTCCTTTGAGGCCGAGTACTTCTTGCGGCTCGAACGGTAGTGCAATCGGAGACGAAGGAGGTGTTGCTTCTGAGCCAGAAAGGCGAATTGGTTGAACGAGGCGCGACCAAGGATCGGTCACACACAGCCAATCGCGACACGGGCTGACGGCCACTCGTTGCGGATCGACCTCCAGCGGAACTCGAACCACTCCGCGGATTCGGCTACCGTCACATTCAAATCGAATCAGTGCGCGCGTGGCCGAAACGATCGCCGCAAACAAATCGCCGTCAATGTGAACGAGATCGATCACGGCATCGGGAAAGGCGAGCCTCCCCACCTTCACTTCGCCCCCTCGCAGATCGACGAAAATTACTGACCTGCGGTGAACGTCACCGATCAGGCAAAACTCGCGGCTCGCTGAAACGGCTATTCCAGCTGGACGCAACCCGCGAACAACCGACGATTCACCGCGTGTGGCCACGGGCAACGCGAACACCGAAAGCAATGAGTGGAAAATGAGCGACTGAGCAAATCCTTTCATCGAACCGATTCAGCCTCTGAAGGTTGGTTTGGCGGTCGCTCCGGTTTCTTGTTTGAATGACCGAACCGCTCAACAATTTGGTTAAGCGATTGATTCACCGAAAAGCGTTGCCGAACCCTACCTGTTGAAACGCTACCTGGCTTCGGCAGAGGAATGACCTCGTCCGGATAGACGATGCCCTGGACTCTCGACACTCGATATCCTGGCATCCTGCCATTTGGAGTGGGAACTTGACCGACCCGATGGAGGGCATCGGTGATTCGGGTGTTACTTTCGAAAAGGGGTCCCGTGGCCGGTGATAGTAGTTCCCCGCTCTCGCGCGCCAGCTTCTGCGTTGGAACGGAGACGGTTACGGTCCCCGCGGGAACGGAGAAAGACTCGACAACCAGGGCGTTTTGGATTGCGGGTGTTCCGACCAATTCTGCCTGACCGGCGTCTTGCATCGCGGCGGCGATCCATTTGAGAGCCGGCCCCGTTCGCTCGCTGATCACGACCATTCGTCGCTTCGAGCTAAACAAGGCTCCCGGTTGCGCTCGAATGGAACGGGCCTTGCCATTTCGATCGATGACGTTGCCGATTACCGCATCATCGATCAAGGCATTTCCGAGCAGCTCTCCGTAGTGCAGGTTCTCCGATCCAGTGCCGGTGCGAAAATCAAGCACCACGGTATCGACTTCTGGATTAAGTGCGGCCTCAATCTTTCTCAGTTCGTGGACGTTGCTTGCCGAGAGACGATCGATCTTGATACCGACGGCTCGGCCGGTCCGCGAGTGAATCGGTGAATCAATTGTCTTGAGAGGTACAACGGCGCGCTTCATCGTGAATGTCTTCAACTCCCGTCCGCGTCTCACCACTAATTCGACGTCCGTTCCCTCCCGGCCGCGAAGCGCGTCGATAACGGCCTCGAGAGATTTTCCCTTCGTCGATTCGCCGTCGACCTCGACAATCACATCATCCTTGCGGGCCCCAGATTGATCCGCTGATCCTCCCTCAAAGATCTCGTGCATCTGGGGCAGCCTCGATTCTCCACCCAAAATTTTGATCCCGATTCCGACGTAGCGGTTCGCAGCCACCTGCTGATTCACCGCATGCGTCTTACTCGGCAACACTTTCACGCCATGCGACTCCAGCCGGTGAGGAAGGCGATTGACAACGCCGTCGGAGCCAAGATCGCCCAGCGGTTGCAATTCTCGCTCAAGAATCGGCAAGAGCTCTTCACGCCCGGAAGCCTCGGACAACTCACCGGCAATTGTCGCCGGCATCGCGCGCTCGCGTCTTCGATAGATCTCGCGAATCGCCCCGTGAACCATCTCTTGCCGCGTTGGCGGGCTGAGATGGTGTTGAAGAACGGTGTCGAAGATCTGCAGCAACTGCAGCGCATCCGAAACAACGCTCGCCTCGACATCAGAAGTTACCCCGGCAGCTGAGTCGCGATCGGCGGCCGACGTCGTCCGCGAAAGAGTCGAGACAATTCCCAGCGACAAGAGAGTTACGGATGCGGCGAGTAACCGATGATCCCGCATGGTAATGATCCGAAAAGCGTAAAGCGGCCCCGATTAGACCGGGAAAGCGGATCCTTCGTTTTAACGGTGGCGTAATCGGGGGTCAAAGCTCCTTCCACAGTCCCGCGTGAGGGGGCGGAAAGAAACCTTCTTCGTTGGCTTGAACCGGCGGCGGACTGTCGAAATCCAACGCTTCGGGCGCTTCGCAGAAGGAAAACTGTGACTGAGTGACATCCTCCCAGGTGACAATCTGGTTCGTATGCGCCGCGGCTCGACCCATCAGAGAAGCGTAATCGGCGTACACGGCGCGTTTCGCTTCGTTGTGCGGTCGGTCGTTTCGAATGCTCTCGATGAACCGCATCCATTCGTAGTCCCAGGGAGACTGAGCATCCTCGGTCGGTGACCAGGAGATGTTCGATTTATCGATTCGGTGATCTTTGAAAATGTGGACAGTTGCTTTGTGCACGTTTCCCGAAAACTGCGCGGCCCTCTCGGATCCATGAACGTAAGTGGCGAAATCGGTGTGTCCCCGAAGTGCCCGCCGGAAGCCGCAGAAGGCTTTCTTCCCATTGGGAAAGGTGTACTCCATCGAGTAGATGTCGAGATTCTGGCCGCGATCATCACTGCCGACTTCACGACCGCCCATGGCATGACACGAAACCGGCCAATCGTCCATCAACCAGCAGCATTCATCGATCTGGTGAATCAGGTTATCGACCATGTGACCTGACCCGACCCACAACAATTGGATCTTGCCGAACTTCAACTGCTCAACCAGATCGTTCGACTTCTCGCCCTGGTCACCCATCCAGCGACGGCCCGTCAGTCGATTCGCACGGATGTACGACAGATCGCCGATCGCTCCATCACGAATCTTCTCGATCAATGCCGCGCGTGCGGGCGAGTGCCGGCATTGCAGTCCAGCGGCGATCTTGACACCGTTCTTATCGGCTTCCTCGCCCGCTCGCAGCATCCGATGCAAACCAGCGGGGTCGGATGCAAACGGTTTCTCCATGAAGACATGAATGCCCTTGCTCACGGCATACTCGACATGCACTGGCCGAATGTAGGCACGAGTGGTGCACATCGCGATGTCGCCTGGTTTGAGCAAATCAATCGCGTGCTTGTACGCCTCGAAGCCCAAGAACTTTCGATCCGGAGCGACATCGACGTTCTCAGGATACTTCTCCTTCAGTACGGTCAGTTTGCTCTCGATTTGACTCAGCTTCAAATCGGCCATGGCGTAGAGCTTGATCGGTCCCTGATAAGACGTGTTGAGCGCATTGGCAACCGCACCGGCACCACGGTTGCCACAACCGATCAGCGCCAATCGAACCGTGTTGTCTTCGGCGGCATGTACCGCGGGCGCTAAAGCTCCCATGGTGGTCGCTCCGGCGGTCAAGAGGGCACTGCTGCGGATAAACTCGCGGCGAGTTGCATGGGATGCATCTGGTTTGTGTGTCATTGGGTATTCCTCCAGGTAGTGAACGCTGAACCATCTGAGCTTCGGGCCATCTGAGCGTTGGGCATGAGCCTTCCGAACTCAAGCACAATTTCACCATGATACGACTACCGATGGTGCTCCGTTGGCTAAATCATCGCGTCGAAGTGACGCAACCCGGGGGCGGAAAAGGCTCACACTTCGCTCGATTCGCCTCTCAATTGGTCACTTCGGCCTTCGGAATTCGCGAAAGGGACCACCACCAAGAGGCTCTTCACCTTAGCGACTCGCCTGAAGCGTCGCGAACACAAACACAGCGTGAAGGGTACCTCTATGTCCACTCCAGTCGCTCCATCTGCTCGGTTTTTTCGAAAGGGAGCCGTCGTCTTCGCAATCGCCGTGGCCGCGTGGTCCGGCTTGCTTTCCCCGAATTCGGCCTCCGCCGCCGGTCTGTTGGTTGCCGATGGCGGGTTTGGTGGCGTTCTTGAGATCAAGCAACAAGATGTTCGCGTCACCATCAATAACTCGATCGCGGTGACGCAGGTTGATCAAGTCTTCGTCAATACCGAGAACCGCCAAGTCGAAGCCTTGTACACATTTCCCGTTCCAAGAGAGGCGAGTGTCTCGAACTTCAGCATGTGGATCGGCGGGAAAGAGATGATCGGCGAAGTCGTGGAGAAAGAGCGGGCTCGACAGATCTACGAAAGCTACAAACGGACCAAGCGTGATCCGGGCCTGCTAGAGCAAGTCGACTTCAAGCGATTCGAAATGCGCATCTTCCCGATTCCAGCCGGTGCGGAGCAGCGTGTACGGATCGAATACTACCAACAACTCGACGTCGATCACGACTGGGCTACTTATGTCTATCCCCTTGCCACGGACGTTCG
>JARFQX010000305.1 GCA_029287555.1 Rubripirellula sp.
CCCCGCGACGACGCCGGACGCATGGGCGCGATAGAGCAGGGGCTGGTGGGCATCCCGGTCGCGGATACCGACAGCCCGGTCGAGATCCTGAGGGTGATCCACTCGTTCGATCCCTGCCTCTCGTGCTCGGTGCACATGCTCGAGCCGTCGGGCGACGCGCGGAGGTTCGTCGTCGGTGCGTGATCAGACAGGAACTCCAGACCTGCTCGCCGCCTGCAGGCCGAACGTGCCGGGCCTCGCGCAAGGCGATGGCGCCGGTAGGGCCGCCATCCTCGTACTCGGGATCGGCAACATCCTGATGCGCGACGAAGGCGTCGGCGTTCATGCCGTCTCCGCTCTGAGCGCCGAGCGCATCCCGCCGGACGTGGAGATCGTGGATGGCGGGACCTACGGTGTGGATCTGCTGGACGTCATAGCCGACAGGGACCTGGCGATCGTCGTAGATGTCGGTGTTCCAATCAAACTCGACGTTGACCACCGAAATCCCGCTGCCGCTGCTGCTCCGAACTGCCAACACGCCACCGGCTCCATTGAGCGCGGTTTCAAGGGGGAATGTGATCAGCGATTCCACTTCCTCGGGTGCCATACCTGGCGCCTCGGTGATCACGACCACCCTCGGTCGATTCAAATCCGGAAAGACGTCGATCGGCAACTGCGACATTTGCCACGAGCCAACGACGACCAGCAGCGATGCCAACAGCAGCACGACCAGCCGGTTGCGAAGCGAAAACAGGATGATCCGATCAAGCATGGCACTCCTCGCCTGCAGTGCAGATCCCGCTCAATGCGAGTGCCCAGCATGGGGATCAATCGGTCCGCTCGACGATTGCTTGAACGCCATTTGCAGCTGATGCGCACCTCGCGTCACGATGCGCTGGCCCTCGCGGATTGATCCGTCGTTGGCGAGAGCCATGGAGATCGAATCGTGAGCCAGGACGTGCACCGGTCGACGTTCAAGATGGTCGCCGTGGTCAAGAAAGACATATCGCTCCAGCCCATCTTCGGCGACTGCATCCCTGGGGACCACGAAGGTGTTGTCCAAACCTTCGTAGGGAACGCGAATCTGAAGGCGCTGCCCCGGCTTGAATCGCCAACTCAGATAACGTTTCGAATCACGCACTTCACTCCGTTCCACTTCGTTGGGAAGCGGAACGAAAAATGGAAGGGCGCGAGATTCCAACGCCACCTCGTTCCCGATGTAAGACAGGTGCAGGTTCTCGATCACCTTCGGACGGCGCCTGCCCGTTGGCATCAAGGCCTGCAACGGAAGGCTGAGGTTGGCGGCAATTCTCAGCATCGAAGCATCGTCTTGAAAGGCGTGTCCCTCGATCAAGATTTGGGAGTAATCCGAGAGCCGACCGAGCGGTTGGCCCGCCTCGATCGACTGGCCTCGGCTGACGTTGACTTCGGTCACCAATAACTCGACGCTCCGTTCGTGGTCACCCGGTGAGGTCTGGTTGGAATCGCCAGGGTCATGGGTGTGAGGTTCGTCATGGCCGTCGGAGTGATCATGGCCGTCGGAGTGATCATGGCCATGAGAGTGATCGTGAACGCTCGCTCCGGCGGCGGTCCATGGGGCCGTCCCGCCATCGCCGGCACTGCCGTGGTTCGGATCGAGCTCGGATTCGTGATGCAGGGAATTGTCACCATGCAACGTCGGGGCGTAGACCGTGATCTCTCGTACCAACTTTCGCGACGTTTCGATCCGTTCAATTTGAGATTCCGTCAATCCGTGCAGCAGCATCGCTTGCCGTTCCGCCTCAATTTCGGCGAGCAAGACATCGCGATTGTATTCGTTCTGGATCAACGTCCTGCCCGCAATGGCGCCGCTTTGGGCGATCGAGTTAAGTCGCCGGATTTCACGCTGCTCGACATCGAGTCGCCCGAGAGCCGCGAGAAAGTCAGCTTGCGCATTGACCAGATCTTGATGGGTAAGCCGCATCGAAAAAAGTCGGTCACCGCTGCGAATCATCTCGCCCGGCGTGATGTACACCGCACCCACCACCCCCGTCATCGGCGCGGTGATGGCGATGTGCGTTCGTCCGGGCCAATCGATGATGGTTGCTGGCATCGACTGGTAACGCACAAACTTTTGCGGGGATAGTTCACGAGTCTGCAAGTTGAGACTGGCACGAGCCTGGGCCGAAAGCTCAAGAAAGTCCTCCGCGGTGCTCACGTGAACGGTTCCGTCGCCATGGTCGCCAGCGTGTTCGTGATGATCGGCATGGGCGTGATGATCGGTGTGGCCGTGATCGTGCGCGTGTTCTTCGGAGTCGTGGTCGCTTGACGCCCCGTGATGATCGTGATTCGAGTGATCGCGGCTGTGATTCGAGTGATCATGGCTGTGACTCGAGTGATCGTCGCTGTGACTCGCGTGATCGTCGCTGTGACTCGCGTGATCGTGAGTGCCAACTCCTTGGTGTTTGTGATTGGGATAACTGTGGGGCCCGTGGTCGGCCTTGGGAGCGGCATCGGCCGGGACCGGGTTGGTCTGGGACTGCCCTCGATCGACCGCCAACGAGGCGTCGAGGGCAGATGGCCCAGCGAACGAACGTTCACTTTCGGACCATCCAAAATTGTGGCTTAACTTTGGAAGGGTCGATGCGGCTGCTGCCAAGATGATGCCAAACGCGATCAGCGCCCACGATAATCCTCGCACCGACCATCCGAATCTTTCGCTAGCAACCATCGTCTCTGCTCTCAATTTCGTTCAATCTCGACCTCGACAACCCATGTTGCTGCCGTGTCCGTAGCCGCCAGGGAGTAGCGAGCCCTCGCCGTTGCCCCTCCACCCTTCGAGTTCGGCCGGTTGTTCTTCACCCTCCTTGTCGAGGAGTGTGAGGAGAAACCGGACGACCTCCTTACCACGATTCAGCCTAACGAATCAGGGCCGCCACGGCGCTTCAATCCGACTTGGCCAGCCGTTTCCGTTGGCAACCTTGTCCCATTTCCTCCGCGATCGACGCTAGATTGATGCGGGGATTTGTTAGGGAGGCCGCGGGAGCTGAGGGGCAGCTTTCGATTGCGGCCACCGCGGCGGTAGCTCAGTCGTGTTGCTTGACCAGGAGCAGTTCGATCTCTGCCGTTGCCTTCCCGACTTCTTTTTCACACCGATGGGGCAAACGGTGAGTGAAGCAAGACGAAAACGATTGGAGGCGGTGATTCTTCCACTGACCCGCCTGGATGATTTCTCCTTCGACGAAGCCAAACGATCCTGTGCGGAGGCAAGCGGTCGTTATGTTTCACGGATGTTGGGACAACTGGTGCGCGACGGCGTCCTGGAAAAACGGTCGGTCGACCACCAGCCGCGATATCGCTGGAAGCAGCGGATGGGGGTTCGGTTTTGCGCCGAACGATGGATCGATGGCCAGATTCATGGTCGCTCACCGGGCCAATCGCCCGTAACGGCTCGGCCTCGTGAACGACTTCTCTGTGAAGGTCCCGCCGCGCTAAGCGTCGCTGAACTTCTGGCGATCTTAATCCGTGTTGGCGTGCCAAAGGAATCGGCGGTCGCCGGTGGCGAGCGGATCGCGAGTTGCTTCGCCCAGCGGATGGATGCCTTGGCTCGTTGCAGCCGAGTGGAACTGCGTCAAATCAGTCCCGCGGTGACGCCCGTGAGTTACGCCCAAATCATGGCGGGCATCGAACTTGGGCGACGGATCGCTTGGATCCAATCCAACCAACAACCGATGCCACGACGCATCACCAGCACTTCGCAAGCGATCGAGTACTGTCGACAACGATTCGCCAGGCTCGCCAGCGACGGGCTTCAAGAACAATTTCATGTCGTCACACTCGATACGAAACACAAGCCGATTCAAGACCATTGCATCACCGTTGGGACGCTTGATGCCAGTCTGGTGCATCCACGCGAGGTCTTCCGACCCGCGATTCGAGATGCCGCCTCCGCCGTTCTGCTGGTCCACAACCATCCCAGCGGTGACCCGACGCCAAGCCGTGAAGACCACCGCGTCACCCAGCAATTAACCGAAGCGGGGAAGTTGATCGGTATCGAAGTGCTCGATCACATCGTCGTCGCCCGGGACGACTGTGTGAGCCTCCGCGAACAGTGACGCTGACGGCGATTCAACCCGTCGCTCTCGGGCTCCCTGCTGCGACGATCGTGTTGCGACGATTGGCGACTGAATCTCGTTAGCGTTTAAGGTCGATGCGGATGACGGTGGATTCCAGCCTCGACAAGTCGGTGCGAAGGTTGCTGTCGTCCTTCTTGAGCTGGCTCGTGATCCTTTCCAATTTCGCTAAACGGCCTTTGAGTGATTGAACTTCACGCAGCAGTTCGCCGACGTCGTTCTTGGCCGATGGTCGCTCGTTGAGTCGAGTGGTAGGGATCGGTCGCGAGGGCGTCGATTTTGCGAGGGCGGCGTCGATCGCATCGAGCCGCGCGCTGATCCTATTCAGTTCGTTCTCGTGCGAATGAAAGCTGACAAGCTCCTCAAGCTTCGCGACGCGCATTTTCAAGTCGCTGTCCACCGTTGAACTTTCATCCTGAGCATGAATGGGTGGTTCCTGGGGAAGCAAGACGAGAGCTGTTACCCCACCGAGCAGCAACAATAAAACAAGGACCCTCTTCATACTTGCACTCCGATTCAAGAACAGCACTTAGGTTGGTACCCCTGCTTCAGTCTAGAGTTCCCAACCCACGTCGGCTACGAACTCTTTCGCCGGAAGGTCACCATCTCGGGCAATTCACGATCGATTTCGGCAAGTCGGTAGCCAAAGCCGGGGCCGTCGAGCGTGGACAGGTCCAAGCGCCCGCCAAGTCGTTGATAGATCCCCGGATGCACCCGCTGCTCGGGCGCCGATGCCGCCGGGTAGAACTGCATTCCGTTCGATTCCACCCCCATGATCGTTCCCGCGTGGGCCGCCAGACGGACGTGAGGGATCTGGGCCAGCATCGGATTGGTCAGATCCTGGACCATCAACGGCATCCCATGGGCTTTGGCCCAGCAGAGACTCAGCAGGGCGCCGGTTTGCGTCTTGCAAGTCTTCAGGGCGACGCCACTCCAACCGAGTTGACGGCCGAGTGCGACGTACCGCCAATCATGGGCGCTCTCGTCAAGGAACAGCGGTTTACGTTCCGAGACGCTGCTCACGTCGATTTGGTTGGCGCGGAGGTCGTAAGGAAAAGGCTGCTCGACGTACAGCAACAGATCGAACAACTCAGGACGCTCCGATTTCAGTCGATCCAGGATTGCATTGACGTACCCCGGATCGGTCACGGTGCAGTTGAAATCTGCCGAGAGGTGGGTCACGCCCAGCTCAAGCGACATCTCGCCGACCGCCACCAACCGATCGTAGTCCCAGACCGAATCATTTCCCCGCAACTTGATCTTGAGGCACTTCAACCCGTCCCGCTCAATCCAATCTCGGAGGGTGACCGGGTAACCGTCGTCGGGTTCGGTGCCGCTGCAATCGGCCGACTCGAGCAGATCGAGCCCGCCGACCAAGTGCCACACGGGAAGTGATTGGGGAGGCGACGAAACCAAGAAGTCACTGGGGTACTTTCCGGCGAAAGAAACCGATTCATCCTGCGGGGTCAAATAGTGCGAC